>CALMOO010000104.1:0-6398 GCA_937871705.1 uncultured Hymenobacter sp. | reverse complement strand
TCGACGAAGGCCGCGGGCCGGTGTTGCTGCTGCTGCATGGCCTGTTTGGCGCGCTCAGCAACTGGCAGGAGGTAGTGGAGCAATTTTCGCCGCATTACCGCGTGCTTATTCCGGTGCTGCCCGTCTACGACATGCCGCTGCTGCAAGCTACCGTGCCGGGCTTGCAGGCGTATGTGGAAAACTTTGTGGAAAAGCTGGCCCTACCCCCCTCCTTCACGCTGATTGGTAACTCGCTCGGCGGCCACATTGCCTTAGTCTATACGCTGCACAACCCCGACCGGGTCAGCCAATTGATTCTGACGGGTAGCAGCGGCTTGTTTGAGGATGGCATGGGTGGCTCCTTCCCTAAGCGCGGCGACTACAATTTTGTGCGCGAGCGGGTAGGCTACACCTTCTACGACCCCACGGTGGCCACCAAGGAGCTGGTCGATGAGGTGTTTGCTGTCACTAATTCCAACGCCAAGTGCCTGCGCATGATTAGCATTGCGCGCTCGGCCCAGCGCCACAACCTGGCGCGCGAGCTGCACCGCATCGCGGTGCCGGTGCTGCTGGTGTGGGGCCTCAACGACACGATTACTCCTCCGTCGGTAGCCCACGAGTTTGAACGCTTGCTGCCGCAGGCTACGTTGCGCTTCCTCGACCACTGCGGCCACGCCCCGATGATGGAGCGCTCAACCGCTTTCAACCGATGTTTGGCCCAGTTTCTGAGCCGCTCAGCCTCAGTGAGTTTACACTCGGCGCCTGTGGCAGTCGCTTCGGCCTGACAAAGCGTCGACTTGCCGAGTGCCGGCTTGGTTTTTGCCCCTAACCGGCAACCTTTCGCCGGGTATTCTAGTCCTACTCGTGGGGGTAGGGCGTTCCTCTCCGCCTTTTTAGTCTGCGCTGCCATGTCTGCTTTGCTTGCCGAAGACTTATTAAATCAAATGATTCCGCCCCTCAAAGGCACAGACACCACGGCCAAGGCCGCTCGGTGGCTGGAGGAGTTCCATGTCAGCCAGCTGCCCGTGCTGGCGGGGCGCCATTACCGGGGCCTCATCACCGAAAACGACCTGGCCGACTATGAAAACCCAGATACGCAGCTTGCGGAGCTATCGCTGGGCTTTGCCGATGCGCACGTGCAGCACGACCAGCACTTCTACCGGGTGATGGAGCTGGCCATTGAAAATAAAATTCAGCTCGTGCCCGTGCTGGATGAGCAGCAGGAGTACGCAGGGGTAGTAACGGTGAGCGACGCGCTGGCTGCCTTCGGCCCGGTGCCCGGCCCGGCCGGCGAGGGCAGCATCTTGGTGCTGACGATGGAGGAGCGCGACTACTCGCTTTCGCAGATAAGCCGCTACGTGGAGGAAAACAACGCCAAAATTCTGTCGGCCCACGTCGTGACCGACGAGCACGACCCCTACCGCATTCGCCTCACCCTGCGCCTGAACACGAGCAACCTGGGCCGCATCACGGCCACGCTGGAGCGATTTGGCTACTTGGTATCGGCGCAGTTTAGCGGCACCGCCACCGTGGGCGAAGACGAGCAAGAGCGCTTCGATGCGCTGCTGCGCTACCTGAGCGTCTAACTTTACGGGGTGAAGCACAGGGCTCGGCCGCGTTTTATTAGCATATATTTCTTTGTGGCGGTGCTGTGCTGGGGGCTGCTGGCTGCCTGGCCCGCCCTAGCCCAAACGCTGTTGCCCGCAGCACCGCCCGACAGCCTGCGCCACCTCAGCCAGGAGGCGCGGCCTCCGGCGCTGGTGCCGGTAGTGGCTCCTACCGACACGCTGGTGCGCGTAAGCACTTGCCCCGGTACCGGCCCAAAGGCGCGCGTCCTTATCATCCTGTTTGCGGGCAACGCCGTCACGAAAGCCCGCACGCTGCGCGCCGAGCTTGATTTTGGGGAAGGCGATAGCCTGACCGTGGCCGACCTGCCGGCGCGCCTCGAAGCCAACCGCCGGCGCCTCTACAACCTGCAGCTCTTTCATACTGTGCTGGCGCAGGCCAGCTGCGGAGGCACGGGCCGGCTCACCATCCTGTTCAGCGTGCAGGAGCGTTGGTACGTGATACCAACGCCCATTCTGTCTATTGCCGACCCTAACTTCAACCGCTGGCTCGAACGCCCGGGCGCCGAGCGATGGCGCCGCCTCGACTACGGCCTGCACCTCACGCACACCAATTTCCGGGGCCGCGCCGAGCAGCTTACCGCCAACCTGCAGCTGGGCTTCAACCGCAAGTACGAGTTGTTCTACGAAGTGCCTGGCTTTGGCCGCCGCCGCCGGGTAGGGCTAGGCTTCGGCATTTCATACTACCAAAGCCGTAACCTCGACTATATCACCGAATATGACCGGCCCAAGCCGCTGGCCGAGCCCGAGGAAGACGCCTACCCCATCCAGCGCTTTTACCTGACAGGCGGCCTGCGGCTGCGCCACACCGTACAGCTGATTTCGGCGTTCGATATCTCGTACCACCGCGAGCTTATTAGCGATTACATCTACCAGCTTAACCCCGATTATTTCCTAAATCGCACGCAGCGCGAATACCTGGAGGCGAGCTTATCAACTTCTAATAACCAGCGCAATACCTTCGCCTACCCCCTCACCGGGCAGTTTATGCAGGTTGGGCTCACGTACCGGCAGTTTCTGAATGGCGGTCCCGCGGCTACGCCCTCGTTCGCCACTGCGCGGCTGCGCTATGCCCGCTACCTCAGCCTGGGGCACAAGCTGTACTACGCCATTGGCGTCGCGGGCCAGGCCCGGCTGCTGGCCACGCACTACGCCTACGCCGACTCGCGTGCCTTGGGCTACGACGCGCTGGTGCGCGGCTACGATGCCTACGTTATCGAAGGCCGCCACTACGGCTTGGTGCAGCAAGGCCTCAGCTACCGGGCCTGGGCGCCGCCACCGCTCCGCCTGCCTTTTGTCAACAATCCCAAAGTCAATACACTGCCGCTGGCCGTATACCTCAATATCTTCGCCGATGCGGGTCTGGCCGGTGGCAGCCTGGGCCGCCCCGAGCTTGCTTCCAACCAGCTGCCCGGCCGGCTGCTGGCTTCGGCGGGGGTAGGCGTGCATTTCGTAACGTACTACGACCGGGTCTTCTGCTTCGAGCTAACCCGCACTGCCCAAGCCCAGACCGGCTTTTTCATTCGGTCGTCGTTTCCTATTTAATGCCTGTGCCACTGCTTGTTACTTTCCTGCTATGAAATTCGCTATCCTAGGCAAGCCTTTTGACGATGCGGCGGCCCCGTTTATTCAAGCGCTACTCAGCGAGCTGGGGGCTCGCCAGGCCCAAGTACTTATTCTAGAGTCGTATAAAGTTATCCTGGACCAGCGTGGCCTCACGCTGCCGGTAGGCAGCAGCACCTTCCGGCGCGGCGATTCGCTGCGCGGAGTGCAGTTTGTCATTAGCATCGGGGGCGACGGTACGTTGCTCGATACCGTCACCTACGTCGGCGCCTTGCAACTGCCCATTCTGGGTATCAATACTGGCCGGCTGGGTTTTCTGGCCCCTACCCCCCCCACGGCCATTCCGCAGGCCATTGATGCGCTCTACAAAGGTCATTTCACGTTGGAAGATCGTAGCCTGCTGCGCGTCGAAACTGACCCCGATGTATTTGGCACCCTCAATTTCGGCCTGAATGAATTTAGTATTCTGAAGCGCGATACCTCGTCGATGATTGCCGTGCATACCTACATCGACGGCGAATACCTCAATTCTTATTGGGCCGATGGCCTAATAGTATCGACGCCCACGGGCTCTACGGGCTACTCGCTTAGCTGCGGCGGCCCCGTAATGTTGCCCCAAACCAACAATTTTATTATTGCACCCGTATGCCCCCACAATCTGAACGTGAGGCCCCTCGTTGTGTCCGACCAGAGCGTGATTTCCTTCGAGATAGAAGGCCGCGGCACCAGCTACCTGCTGGCGCTCGATTCGCGCTCCGTACCCGTCGAAGCCACCGTGCAGATGGCCGTGCGCCGCGAAACCTTCAATGCCCGCTTAGTGAAGCTAAACAACGTAAATTTTTTGAGTACGCTGCGAAATAAGCTCAGCTGGGGTTTAGACCAGCGAAACCCTGGTTCTACGCTGATTACCA
The DNA here is from genome assembly GCA_937871705.1 of uncultured Hymenobacter sp. GTDB lineage: Bacteria > Bacteroidota > Bacteroidia > Cytophagales > Hymenobacteraceae > Hymenobacter. The sequence continues at coordinate 2,320 of CALMOO010000104.1, read as the reverse complement.
AATAATGAGAAGCGCAAAAAAACGCATCTCAAATTTTTTTAGTTCCTTTTGCGTAGTACTTTTGTCTTCGCTGCTAACCACGTTCTACGGTTTCTAAATAGCACTTCCTCGATTCGTTCATCTCTACCTGCGCCTTATGACCAAGTTTTTCACCTATTCAACGGCCCTATTAGCGGGGCTGGCGCTGCTCGGTTCGACGCAGCGGGCCGATGCCCAACAGTTTAGTAAGCGCAAGCAGTATACCTCTATTGGGTTTAATCTGAGCGCCATGAACTACTTTGGCGACCTTAACCCACAAACCAATTTCGCCTCCTTTCGGGCTGGCGATACCCGCTATAACTTAGGTTTATCTATCACGCACCGCTTTTTTCCGCGCGTGTCAGGCCGTTTTGGCGTTAACTACGGGCGCATCACCGGTGATGACTCTAAGTCAGCTAATCCTGGCGGCGAGGACTCGCGGTATCGCTACACTCGGAACATGAACTTCCGCAACGACATCTACGAAGCGTCGGGTGTGATGATAGTTGACCTTATCGAGAACCGGAATAACTATCTCAAGCGCCCTGACTTTGTGCCTTATCTATTTGCGGGGGTAGCAGCTTTCTACCACGACCCCAAAGGCAAGGATGCAAACGGTAATTACGTTGACCTCCAGGCACTGAAAACGGAGAACGTTGATTACAGCAAAACTCAGATTGCCATACCATTTGGCGGCGGCGTGCGTTACCGCATCAACCGTAACCTGGATGCCTCCTTCGAAATCGGTTTCCGCAAAACATTCACTGGCTACCTGGACGATGTAAGCGGCAACTATGCCGACCTATCGGGCAAGAGTGCACAAGCCCAGTACTTTGGCGGCTATGCCGGTGGTGCGAGTGGCAAAGGCATAACCGACACTTCAACCGGAGTTGCTGGCGGTTTCGTTCCTGGTGCCAAGCGTGGCCAGGGCAAAACAGACTGGTATACTGTTACTGGCTTCTCGTTGAATTACATCTTGACGCCCAAAATCAAAAACCCCAAGTTTCGCTAACCGCCTGCGGTGGGCCGAACCCTTATCTTTGCTGAATGACCAAAACCTGGTTTTCATCTGCACTCCTCGCTGGCCTTGTGCTGGCGGGGAGTTCGTTTTTAGGGGCTGGCTCGGCCTCGGCTCAAGTCACGCACACGAGTGAGCTGGGCCTGGGGCTGGGCGCTACCAATTACAAGGGCGAGCTATCACCACAGTACCAGCTTCAGAACAACCGGCCGGCACTCACCATCTTTTACCGCCGCGATGTGTCGGTGCCCGTGACGCTACGGGGCGGCTTTACAGCTGGCTTTTTGCGGGCTAACGACGCCAATGTGACGGGCGCCAATGGCGGCGTGCCACCCGTGCAAGACTATCGGCAAGCCAGTATGAAGGGGGGGGTAGCCGAGGTTTCAGGAGTAGTAGAGTACAACTTTCTGGATTACCACCGCCGAAGCGACCAAAATCGGGTGCACCTCACTCCCTACTTATTTATTGGACTGGCTGGCTTCTACGCCAGCACCACCACCGAGAGCCAGAACCCAGCCCTGCAGCCTAGTTTCAATCGAAAGGGCAGCCGGCTAGGCTTTGCCGTGCCGGCAGGGGTAGGGCTCAAGGTCGCATTGTCTCAGCATTTCAACGTCGGCGCTGAGATTGGCGCCCGCAAAACCTTCACCGACCAACTCGACCATCTTAGCGACCAAGACCCTTTTCTAGTGAATCCGCACGACCAAGATTGGTATTATTACAACGGCATCAGCGTATCGTACACTTTTTATAAAATACGCTGCCCAACCCCTTACAGTCGCAATAAGGGCCTGTTGAAGTAGGTAAGCTGGGAAGGGGTAGGCGGTTATTTACCGGCCATCCCACTTCCAGCTTTCGTTTTTTCCGGTACCATCTGCAACCCTCTGCGTAACTTGCGGCCTCTTATACGCAAACCGCAACGATGGCCGAACGGTCCGAAATTGACCTCTCCAATATTCCTGCCCACATCGCCGTTATCATGGATGGTAACGGGCGCTGGGCCAAGCAGCGGGGGGGGCTGCGCGTCTTCGGGCACCAAAGTGCCATCACGGCGGTGCGCGATACGGTGGAAGAAGCCGCCGAGCTAGGAGTAAAATTCCTGACACTCTACGCTTTCTCGACCGAAAACTGGAGCCGCCCGGCCATGGAGGTAACGGCCCTGATGCAGCTGCTGGTGCACACCATCAGGCAGGAAACCCCGACGCTCCTCAAAAACAGCGTGCGCCTGCAAGCCATTGGCGACCTGGCTACGCTGCCTCAAAGCTGCCAACGCGAGTTGGCAGAGTC
>CALMOO010000103.1:302-3482 GCA_937871705.1 uncultured Hymenobacter sp. | reverse complement strand
GGCCAGGCCAATGCCTAGGTTGGGGTGAAGGCGGGCGAAGAGCCACTGCGTGAAGCGCGAGTTGAAGACGGGCTTCATCAGGTGTTTGTAGGCAAAGTCACCGGGGCCCAGGCCGTCGCCGTGGCCGATGTGGAATATTTGGTTGCCAATGCGTTGCGACACTGGCTCGCGCAAAACAGGAATGCCCATCTCCTGCGTGAAGTAGCCAAACATCCACATGTCGTGGTTGCCGGTGAAAAAGGTGATGGGCAGCCCGGCATCGGTCAGCTCGGCCAGCTTGCCCTGCAAGCGGCTAAAGCCTCGCGGAATGGCGTGCTTATACTCAAACCAGAAGTCGAAAATATCGCCCAGCAGGTAGATAGCGGCCGCGTCGCGGGCCGCCATATCGAGCCAGCGCACAATACGGCGCTCGCGCTCGCGCGAGGTCACTGCATCGGGCGCACCGAGATGAAAATCAGACGCAAAGTAGATGCGCTTGCCCGCCGGCAACGCCAAGGGAGGTAGCTCAGGCAGTACTTTCGGCGTCATCTTCCAGCAAAAACAAGGTGAGCCGGCGCGGGCCGTGGGCTCCCAAAACTAGGGTTTTCTCGATATCGGCCGTGCGGCTCGGGCCGGTGGTGAGCGACAGCATGGATGGTAAGGCATCACCGTAGCGGCTTTGCACGACTCGCAGCGCATCGCCAATCTCGGCCACTACCTGGCTGGGCCGGGCCAGCACAATATGTTGGTCGGGGTAGATGCTAAGTCGCCGGCCGCTGGCCGTGGCCGGCGTCACGACTACGCTGCCCGTGCGGGCTACTAAGGCCGCGCACGAGGTTAGCCCCACGGCAGCCTGCGTCCGAAAGTCAGCTTTTGTAGGTTGGAAAGGGACTTCGGCGGCAGCCAGCAGGCTTTGCATAGCCGGCTCCCATACGTAGAATTGCTGGCCGCCGGGTAGCCGCTCAGTTAGCCAAGCGCGCAATTCGGCGCCAAGCTGGGGTGAGGTTTCGCAGTAGAAAAACTCGCCTCCCACGCGGCGAAAGCTCTCGGCAAACGTCACAGCCAGGTCGGTGGCAGGCAGCGGCGGGTGCACCGGGGCCGTCCACTCGGGCGGGGGGGGTAGGGGCGCGGGCCCGGCTGCCAACGCCGTGCGAATGCGCGCCAGCATAGTTTCGCGAGAAGACATAAAGGCAAAGGTAGGCGGTTGAGTTATGAGTTCTGAAATGGAAACTAAGACTCTTACTAGCTGGCCCTACCCCCCTAAAAAAGTTATGAGTTGAACAGCCGAAGCCGTCCAACTCATAACTTATAGTTTCTAACTTAAAACGCGGTGCTAGGCAGGTTCCGCTTCGGACAAGCCAGGCAAATGCAACTCGGGCAAGTCGGAGGCGATTTTGGCGCCAACGTTCTCGTTTTTTACCTCGCTGGCAGTTTCCGAACGGTCGGTGCCGGCCATGTGGGCTTGGTAGTTAGTCTGGCCACCGAAGGGGCGTTTGCCTACTAGGCGCTCCAAGTCGTCTTGTAACAGCACTTCCTTTTCAAGCAGCTCCTTGGCGATAACTTCCAGCTCGTGGCGGCGCTCGGTGAGCAGCTCCTTGGTGCGGGTGTAAGCATTATCGATGATGATGCGCACTTCCTCATCTATCATCTGCGAAGTGGCTTCCGAGTAAGGCTTCGAGAAACCGTACTCGTTCTGCCCTTTCGAATCATAGAACGATACGTTGCCGAGCTTCGCGTTCATGCCGTACATGGTCACGATGCTGTAAGCCATTTTGGTAATACGCTCCAAGTCGCTGAGCGCGCCGGTCGAGATTTTACCAAACACCAACTCTTCAGCAGCGCGGCCACCCAGGGCCATGCACATTTCGTCAATTAGCTGCTCGGTGTTGTACAAGAACTGCTCTTTGGGCAGGTACTGCGCGTAGCCGAGGGCTGCTACCCCCCGTGGCACAATGGACACCTTCACCAACGGGTCGCAGTGCTCCAAGAACCAACCCGTAATAGCGTGGCCGGCTTCGTGGTACGCCACAATGCGCTTCTCACCGGGCGAGATGATTTTGTTCTTTTTCTCCAAGCCACCAATTACGCGGTCAATGGCGTCGGTGAAATCTTGGTCGGTAATCATCTTTTTGTCGCGGCGGGCAGCGATGAGGGCAGCCTCGTTGCAGACGTTAGCGATTTCGGCGCCCGCAAAACCAGGCGTTTGGGCCGACAGCTTCTTGGCGTCTACGTCGGGGCCAAGAGTCAACGGCTTCAAGTGCACCTGGAAAATCTGGGTGCGGCCGTTGATGTCTGGCTTGTCGATGCTAATCTGACGGTCGAAGCGACCAGGACGTAGCAGCGCTGAGTCCAGGGTATCGGGGCGGTTGGTAGCTGCCAGGATAATAACACCGGAGTCAGTACCGAAACCATCCATCTCTACTAACAGCGAGTTTAGGGTGTTCTCGCGCTCATCGTTGCCGCCGGGCATTGAGCCCTTGCTGCGCGAACGGCCCACAGCGTCAATCTCGTCGATAAAGATGATGCAGGGCGCCTTGGCTTTGGCTTGCTTGAACAAGTCACGCACACGAGCGGCGCCTACCCCCACAAACATCTCCACAAAGTCGGAGCCCGAAAGTGAGAAGAACGGCACGTCGGCTTCACCGGCTACAGCTTTCGCCAGCAAGGTCTTGCCAGTGCCGGGAGGGCCGACCAGCAGCGCGCCTTTGGGGATTTTGCCACCGAGGACAGTGAATTTGCTGGGGTTCTTCAAGAACTCTACAATCTCCTGTACTTCCTCTTTAGCTTCTTCCAGGCCAGCTACGTCCTTGAAGGTAATCTTAACTTTATCACCACCTTCGAAAAGCGCAGCGCGGCTCTTGCCAATGTTAAAAATCTGGCCACCGGGGCCGCCAGCGCTGCCTACGCGGCGCATCAGCACCCAGAAGCCCACCATTAGTAGGATAATCATGCCGGGGCCAGTGAGAATATCAAACACGCTCACGCGGGAATCGATATTGAGGGCTACGCGCTGGGCAGGGTCTTGCTTGGCCTGCACCCGGTCGAGGTCTTCCTTGAAAAGCTTAGCGTCGACAATTGGGAAGGCATATTGAGCGCCTTTGCTTACCGGAAAGGGGCCACGGCGAGTCATCAACTCGGTCGCGTACTCGGGCTTGCGCATGGCAGTGGGGGTAAGACCAAACTCCACAACCTTGTCGTTGT
>CALMOO010000103.1:0-292 GCA_937871705.1 uncultured Hymenobacter sp. | reverse complement strand
TGATATCCTTCACGTCGCCCGCCAGCAGCATTTGCTCGAAACGTTGCTGGTTAGTTTTGACGGCCGAATTGTACCCGCTAAAATAAAACATTCCAAGCAGTAGAAACAATAGTCCGCCTAGTACCCACATCTGCACTCCTGGCCGGGGCGAGGGATTGGGCACCGTGGGTTTGCGGCGCTTATTAGGCGTGGTATCAGACATAAAAAAGAATTAGCTTAGCGAATATGAATCGGGGTAAAACTGCGAGCAGCCGACTTTGTTAGCAAACTTTGTTTGCTAACAAAGTCGGCT
>CALMOO010000102.1:320-5681 GCA_937871705.1 uncultured Hymenobacter sp. | reverse complement strand
GTTAAAGACTCGGCCACCGGCAAAATTGATATGCCGTGGCTGCGCCAGCGCCTCGATAGCTCCAGGGTGCTGCGCCGCCAGCAAGTGGGGGTAGCGCTGGCCGATGCTGCCACCGGCGAGGCACTTTTTGGCTACAACGACGCCAAGTACTTCACGCCGGCCAGCACCATGAAGCTGCTGAGCCTCTACGCCGGCCTCGCGCTGCTGCCCGACTCGCTGCCCAGCCTGCGCTACTTCTCCAGGGGCGATACGCTGTTCTTCCAGGGCACCGGCGACCCAACCTTTTTGCACGGCGACGTGCCCTCGCGCCGGGCGTATACTTTCCTGCTGCATCGGCCCGAGAAGCTGCTGGCGTACTGCGATATAGCCAGTGTGCCGGCCTACGGGCCCAGCTGGGCCTGGGACGATTTTAACTACTATTTCCAGCCCGAGCGGACAGCGTTTCCGGTGTATGGCAACACGGTACGCTTCTACGCCGCGCCGCCCGCGCCGGGGGGGCACCGCTCGGGCCTGGCGGCTGCCGTGCCGCCACCGCTGCAGCGCGTGCGGGTGTTTCCCCGGCACTTCGCGCCGCTTACGGCACCCGCGGCGGCTGACTTTCGCCTCTCGCCCGACCAAGACGACGAGATGCACGTCTTTCGCGCTCCGTTCGAAAACAGCTTTACGTACTTGTCGGGCTCTAAGAAGTGGGTTGATGAAGTGCCTTACCGCACCAGCCGCACCCTGCTGCTGCGCCTGCTCGGCGACACGCTGCGCCGGGCCATTGTGGGGGTAGTCTGGCACCCGCGCCCCGGCCGCGACAGTATTCGCACGCTGCGCGGCTTGCGCGCCGACTCGCTCTACCGCCGCATGCTGCGCGTGAGCGACAACTTCCTGGCCGAGCAGCTGCTGCTGATGACCAGCACCCAGGTCGGCTACCGCGACTCGCTGAGTGGAGCACGAGTTATTCACTATCTACTTAAAAATCAATTGAAAAACCTGCCCGACCGCCCCGACTGGGTCGATGGCTCGGGGCTATCGCGGCTCAACCTGCTTACGCCGCGCACGCTCACGGCGCTGCTTTGCCGGCTGCACCAGCAGGTGCCCGAAGCGCGGCTGCTGAGTTTGTTGGCCGCTGGTGGCGGGCAGGGCACCTTGCGAAAGCGCTACTTCGAGGCTGGGCCGCCCAAGCTGCCCTTCTTCTGGGGCAAAACCGGCACGCTCACCCACACCTGCAACCTGGCGGGCTTCGTGCGCTGCAAAAGCGGCCGGCTGGTGGCCGTCACGTTTTTTAACAACAGCATTGCCGGCGACGACCAGGCCACGCGCAACGAAATGGAGCGTTTGCTGCGCGAGCTACGGGCGCGGCTGTAGTAGACAAACCAGTGGGGGGTAGGGCGCTGGCCGGCGAACCCAGCAGCACCCTACCCCCCTTATCGAGCAAAATATTGCGGCACTCAAGCCCTTACTCCACCGCTACTTGCTGGGCTGCCGTGTGGCTGCCGGCCTGCACGCGCAGCGTATAAAGCCCCGACGATAAGGTGCTTATGTCGATTTGCGTCTGGGTGCCCGCCGGAACTAGTTCCAGCAAGCGAGCCTGCACTTGCTGGCCCAGGCTGTTGAAAAGGGTGACTTGTGCCGTGCGCTCGGCCGCCAACGCTGGCAGGCGCAACGTGAAAGCGCGCTGCGCTGGATTGGGAAATACCTCGAGGCTGCCGGTGCCCAGGGCCGTGCGGGCCGCCAGGTTGGTGCCGGGCGTGAAGGTGTACACCTGGCCCGCGGCCGGGCGGGTAGCAATAGCATTAAACTCGGCGGTAGAAGTGGTGTTATCGACCAGCACCGGCGCCGCCGAAGCATCGGTTAGCGACACGAAGTTGCCGCGGCCTCCCACCGCAGCCGAGTTGCCCTCGATGCCGATGCGGGCGCTGGGCGCAGGGGTAGGGGCGCTGCCCTCGGGCCGGTACACAAACTGGATAATGTTGGTGGTTTCGTACAGCTTCACCTGAAACGAAAGGCTGGGAGTGGCGGTAGCTGCATCGCCCGAGTACACGCCCCAGTTCAGCCACTCGAAGGTAAAAACACGGCTGGGCGCGGTGCCCGTGACGGCGTAAGAAGCCGTGCCGCTGACGCCATTCAGGTCGTCGAAGAAGGGCGCAATAAGGCTCATGCCAACCGCCGTCGCATTGGCATTATCCGATTGCGAGTACGTGCCCGCGCCGCTAAAATCAATGTACCCGTCGGTTGTGGCCTGCAGGGTAGTGCGGGCCACGCCGCCGTACATGAACGGGAACGGCAGCGTAATAGCCGAGCTGATACCGTCGTTTTTCGACAAGGTCTGGGCAGGAACATACATGTCGTGCGGAACCGTGCCGCCCACCACGGGCGTAAACGTGCCGCTACTCGCCGCAAATGTGTATCTGGACACATCCTGCGCCCGGCCAGGCTGCACAGATGCCAGGAAAGCCACTGCCGCCAGCAGCAAGACCAGCCGCCAGAAAGTAGGGGGGTAGGGCCGGCCCGGCCCCAATGCGGGTAAGATGAAGTTTAAGTTTGTCATACAGCGTAGTAGAATAAGGGTGTACGACAAATATATATAAATTCATTTATTAATGCAAATGAGTTTAAGCTCTAATTAGTTGCTTATCATAATATTGGCCAGTGAATACTTAGCCCGCTGCTTCTGGAATAATTTCCGTGAAACGCTACAGATTCGGTGCAAAACGGGCGGGCAAGCCTTGCACCGTTGCCCGTAGTAAGGCGCGGGCAACGGTGCTGCGCGAGGGCAGCTTCGAAGTCAGGCTACGCTGGTAAGTAGCCGAAAAGGCGGGCCGACTTGGCCAACCGGCCCGGCAATGCCAGAAGCTGCCAGCAAACTGACTACGCCATAACAACTACCAGCTTGTGCGCCCCTACCCCCCTAGCGGCCCCCGAAACTCGGGTGCTCGGCGCAGCTTGGTGGCTTGCTCGTAGGCGTAGCCCAGGCCTAGCAGCGTGCCCTCGGCCCAGGCCGCGCCCACAAACGACAAACCCACCGGCAGCTGTTGCGCCTGGCCCATCGGCACGGTGAGGTGGGGGTAGCCCGCCATAGCTGCCGGCGACGAAAAATCGATGCCCGATGAGTAGTCGCCATTCACCAAATCGATGCACCCGGCCGGGCCGGTCGTGATACCCACAATGGCCGCTAGCTTATTGACTTGCAATATTTTGTCAAGAATTTTGCGCGCGCCAGCTTGCGAGCTGGCCAGCGCCTTGCGGTATTTAGCGCTAGTTAGGCCGTCGGTTTTCTGGGCCGCTTCCAGAATCTCTTGCTGAAAAAAGGGCATGGCTTGCGCCGCGTGGGCCTGGTTGAAGGCGATAACGTCGGCCAGGCTTTTTACGCCAGCGCTAGCGCCGGCCAGGTACTTGTTCACGCCATCCTTAAACTCGTACAGCAGCACCTGGTATTCGGCGTCGCCGAGCGCTGCCACGGGTTTAGTAACTTCTACTTCAACTATCGTGGCACCTTGCGCCTTCAGCACGGCTACGGCCTGCTGGAATAAAGCCACGGCGGGCGAAGTGCCGGTGAGGTGGCTTTTCTCAACGCCCAGGCGTTGCCCTTTTAACGCATTAGAAGCCAGAAACTTTGTGTAGTCGGCTTGCACATGAGCGGCGCTGCCGTGGGAAGCAGTATCGGCGGGGTCTTCGCCCACTAGGCCGCTCAGCAGCAGGGCCGCATCGCGCACGGTGCGGGCCATGGGGCCGGCCGTGTCCTGGGTGGCCGAGATGGGAATAATGCCGGTGCGGCTCACCAGCCCCACCGTGGGCTTGAGGCCCACCAGGCCATTTACCGACGAGGGCGACACCACCGAGCCATCGGTTTCGGTGCCCACGGCCACGGCGCAGAGGCTGGCCGCCACGGCCGCCCCCGAGCCGGCGCTGGAGCCGCTCGGCGTGCGGTCGAGTACGTAAGGGTTCTTGGTTTGGCCGCCGCGGCTGCTCCAGCCGCTGGTGGCGCGCGTCGAGCGGAAGTTGGCCCACTCGCTCAGGTTGGTCTTGCCCAGAATAACAGCGCCCACCGCCCGCAGCTGCTTGACAATAAAGGCGTCCTGCGCGGCGTGGTGCCCGGCCAGCGCCAGCGCGCCGGCCGTAGTCTGCTGCTGGTCGCCGGTGTCGATGTTGTCTTTGATGAGCACCGGAATGCCATGCAGCGGCCCGCGCAGCTTGCCAGCTTTGCGCTCGGCATCGAGGGCATCGGCGAGCTTCAGCGCGTCGGGGTTGGTTTCAATAACGGCCCGTAGGTTGGGGCCTTGCGTGTTCAGTTCTTCGATGCGCTTCAGGTACAGTTCGCATAGTGCCCGTGCGGTGTGCCGGCCCGTTGCCATGTGCTGCTGCAAATCGGCAATTGTGGCCTCGTGCAGCGCAAAGGCATCCGGCGTAGCCTTCGCCCCAGCAGGGGGGGTAGGGCCGGTCGGTGGCGTAGCGGGCGCACCGCCCGACGTGCATTGGGCCAGCGAGATAGTGGTAAGGGCGGCCCCGGCCAGCGTGCCGTTGCGAAGAAAAAGGCGGCGGTTCATAAGCAAGTAGATTGAGCCGGCAATAACGTAGGCTTCGACAAACGGACGCTAGATGAGCATGACGTTCCTCTATTCTAAAAATCAAACTTTAGTACAGCACCCGGAACTTAATCGTGTGCTCGACTTCGCGCAGCGCCTGAATTACATCTTGGTCGTACTCGCGGTTGATGTCTGTTATCACATAGCCTATCAACTCATTGGTCTTCAAGTACTGGCCCAGGATGTTGACGTGGTGCGCCGCTAGCACGTTGTTGATTTTGGCCAGCACGCCGGGCACGTTGGCGTGGATGTGGATGAGGCGGTGCGCCTGCTGCGTGGGCAGCTGGATATTGGGGAAATTGACGCTCTGCTGGGTGTTGCCGGTGTTGATGTACTGCATGATGCGCTCGGGCACAAACTCGGCAACATTGCGCTGGGCCTCGGCCGTGCTACCCCCGATGTGGGGGGTAAGGAGCACGTTGCCCAGGCCGCGCAGCTCGTTTTCGAAGCTCTCGTGGTTGGTTTTAGGCTCGTAGGGAAACACGTCGATGGCCGCGCCGCTGAGCTGGCCCGCGCGCAGCGCGGCGGCCAGGGCGGGCACGTTCACGACGTGGCCGCGGGCATTATTGATAAACAGCGCGCCGGGTTTCATAAGGGCAAACTCCTTCTCGCCGAAGAAGTCCTGGTTGTCGGGGCGGCCGTCGATGTGCAGCGTTACGACGTCGACCTGGGGTAGCAATTCTTCCAGCGTCTTGCACTTCACGGCGTTGCCGAGCTGCAGCTTTTCGGCCACGTCGTAGTACAGCACTTGCATGCCCACCGCCTCGGCCACCACCGACAGCTGCGAACC
>CALMOO010000102.1:0-299 GCA_937871705.1 uncultured Hymenobacter sp. | reverse complement strand
TGCCGCGAATTTCGAACGAGCCTTTGGCCGATTTGTCCCACTCGCCGGCGTGCATCTTGGGGTTTTTCTCCGGGATGCGGCGCGCCAGCACAATGATTTCGCCCAACGTGAGCTCCACCACCGAGCGCGTGTTGCTGAACGGCGCGTTAAACACCGCTACCCCCCGCCGCATGGCTTCGGGCAAGTCAATCTGGTTGGTGCCGATGCAAAACGCGCCGATGGCGATAAGGCGGTTGGCGGCGTCGAGCACGCGCTTGGTTACCTGTGTTTTAGACCGAATGCCGAGGATGCTTACGCCC
>CALMOO010000101.1 GCA_937871705.1 uncultured Hymenobacter sp. | reverse complement strand
CGGCGATATCGTGCCCGTACACCCACTGGCGCGCAGCCTGGCTAATCTGGAAGCCGTCATCGGGCAGCTCTTCCTGGCCATTTTGCTCGCCCGCTTGGTAAGCCAGCAGCGAGAAAGCACCAGCGAGTAGTACTTGTCCGTTTAGCACGTAAGCCCCGTCTGCCTGCGGTAAAAAGCCGTTGCAGAGCATCCAGTTACCTTCCCCACCAACGCAACACCTAGCCAGGTGACATTTGCCGGCAGAATGGTGTTGCCCACTGCGCCCACCAACTGCCGTCCTTTAAGTTGCTTAATGGCTATTTCCGATGACGCTGCGCTAAATGCCCGCCTGACACTGCTGCGCCAGACTGACCCAGCGGCGTTTATGGAGCTGCTCTTCAAGACCTTTTATGCGCCGCTGGGCGCCGTGGCGTACCGCGTCGTGCCCGACCGGGCCGTGGTTGAGGACCTGCTGCAAGATGTATTTTTCCGGCTGTGGCAAGGGCTGGATACGCTGCCTGCCATCGAGTCGTACCGGGCCTATCTCACCCGCATGGTCCTGAACGCGGCCGTGCGCTCCCAGCAGCGGGCTCAGCGCCAGGTGGTCTGGGACGACGCCCCGCTCACCGTTACCCCGGTGGCTTCCGATGCCCTGGCCGGCCTGCACGCCGCCGAAACCGCCGATGCGATAACCGCAGCCCTCTCGCATCTGCCACCCCAGTGCCGGGTTGTGTTCGAGCTGAGCCGCTACGAGGAAATGAGCTACCAGCAGATAGCGGAGGCGCTGGAGATTTCCCCCAAAACCGTGGAAAATCAGATGGGCAAGGCCTTGCGCATTCTCCGCCGCGAGCTGGCCGGAGTGCTGAAAAATTTGTACTGGCTGCTGCTTTATCTTGGCTTGACAAAGCTGACTGTCTCCCCGCAAAATGCCGCGGCCCGCACCCTCATTGGGCCTGACTATCAGCGCCCGGTTTATTTTGCGGGGCTGCGTGGGGGTAGCACCTCTCTTGCGTATCCTGTATATGCCCCGGCTACTTCTGGCTGGCCTACTTCCTCATGACGCATAGCTACCCTGACCCGGCCGATGCCCCCTGGGCGCTGCTGGCTCGCCACCTGGCCGCCGATGCGACGGCGAGCGAGCGGGCCGAGCTGCGCGCCTGGGTGCAGACCGACCCTACCCACCTGCAAATCCTGACCACCGTCACTCGCGCCTGGGAGCGGGCCGGCGAGGCAGCCGGGCCCGTCCTATTCACCCCGGCTGATGTGGAGGCCGCTTGGCAGCGCTTTCGGCCCCTGATGGCCCCGGCCGTGCCTGCTTTCTCAGCAGCTCAGCCAGTGCTGGAGGCTCCCGTAGCATCAGCGCCCATAGCGCCAGCCGTCCGGCTGCTGTGGCCCGCGCAACGCCGGACTGCCCGCCGCTGGCAGCTGGTAGCTAGCTTAGCGCTGCTGCTGGGCTCAGGGATTGTCTTAGCGAAAACCTGGTTTTCCAAGCCCCAGGAGCTGGTGCTGACGTATACTAGTGCCGCTAGCCGCCAATTGGTGCGGCTGCCCGATGGCAGCGCTGTTTGGCTCAATGCGCACTCGCGCCTGCGCTACGTGGGGGTAGGGCAAACACCAGCCCGCGGTGAGCGGGCCGTGCAGCTTACCGGCGAAGCGTACTTCGAAGTTCAGCCCAACCCAACCCGACCCTTTGTGGTGAGCACCACCACAGCTCGCGTACGCGTGACGGGCACTGCGTTCAACGTGCGCGCCTACGCGGCCGAAGATTCTGTAGAAGTTAGCGTGATCCACGGCCAGGTATGGCTCTCGCATATTGCCCCCACGGATAGCGTGCTGCTGCCGGCCGGCACGCGGGCGGCGCTGCACGCCACTGACGCCCCCGGCCGGATAGCCGCTCGCCTGCGGAGTAGTCCGGCCGCCGACCCTAATTTCCGGGCCTGGCAGACCGACACGCTGCGCTTCTCCGATGTGCCGGTGGCGCAAGTGACCCGCACCTTGCAGGCTACGTTTGGCACGGCGGTGCAGCTGAGCAGCCCAGGGCTGGCGCAGTGTCGCTTTACCGGCACCTTTGTCAAGCCGCGGCCGGCCCAGGTGCTGGCCGTGCTGGCAGCAGCCACGGCCAGCCGCCTCACGCCCGACGGCAGCGGCGGCTACCAGCTGCAAGGCCCAGGCTGCGCTTCTCCGACCCCTTTGCCCCTGACCCCGGCAGCGGAACCGGCCCCCCGCACACCCCGCCCGTGACGGCGCCGGGTACTTCCTGCTCTGCTAGCGGGCGAGCCTGGCCGGTGCTGGTGCTGCTCTGGTTCTGGCTGCCCGTTGGGCTGGCCTGGGGGCAGGCCCCGGCACTGGCCCACCTGGTGCAACCCCGGCCAGGCACGCGCCCGCTAGGGGTAGTGCTCGCTGAGCTTTCCCGCCAAGGCCAGCTGCCCTTCAGCTACAGCAGTTCGCTGGTGCCGCTGACTCATCGATGCACGCTACGCCCTGGCCCCGCCCGCCCGCTGGGCATGGTGCTGCGCGAAGTGCTAGCCGCCGAGCACTTGTCGTATGGGCTGCTGAATGGTCAGCTGGTCTTGTGGCCCAACCGCGTGGCCGCCCCCGTGGGCGTTGCGGCGGTAAATGGCCGCTTCACGCCCGCAACCCGACTTGCGTCTTTGCCCGCATCTGAGCCTTCCGCTGCGTTGCCTACTGCAAGTGGGATAGCCGGCAAAGCCAAGCCAGCGGCTTCAGGCACTGCCTCCGCTCACTACCTTACCTCCCGGCCGGAGCCAGGAGCACCGCTACTTTCTACCCCTAGCCAGCGGAACAAGGCATTTGTTACCACGGTTAAATCAGCAGGTACTCATTTGCTCTCCGGCACTACGGCTCCTCGTAGTCCGACTACTGCTCGCCCTGGGACGGACCCAATCAAGCATTCGAGAGCTGAAAGCCGGTCCGCGGGCTCACCAGCCACCACCAGGCGGGGTAGTGCCAAAGCGCCCGGCAAAATGCGCCTAGCCACGCTACCTCAACCTGGCCGCCCCCCAGGCCAGGGACTGAGGAGTACGCAGGCAGTAACCGCTGCCCGGTCGCCTCAAGCAGTCCGCAGCGCTGGACAGCCATCACACCAGGCCGGCCAGTTCCAGCGTCCGCTTGCCTTGCTGCCAGCCCGGTTGGTTTCGCCAGCGCCCGTTACCGTACCTAGCGATCCGCTGCCGCCCGGTCAGGTGCCAGCCAGTTTAGCTTTAATCAAACCTGTCCCCTCCCCTGATTCCACCGCTCAGAAACCAACGGTACGGGCGGGATTATTGCCGCGCAGCTACCTGCACGGCGAGGCGTGGGTCAGCGAAACTCTACCGCTCAACGCGGCCGTTAAGCTGGGCATCCCGCAGATTTACCTGGTGCTGGGCGCGGCCGTGGGGCCGTTCGACCACCCGGCGGGTTGGGCTTGGGGGGTAGGCGTGGGCACCGTAGGGCGGGCGCGTGGCCGCTTCACCCCTAGCCTGGAGGTGCTCCAGTGGTTTCTGAGTGGCCCCCGCGTTGACCAGGACGCTCCCCATGACCGGCTCATCCAGCTGCGGCCCGCGCTGGCCTGGCAGCTTAGGCAGGGCGGGCGCTGGCAGCTCGTTGGGGGCCCTACCCTCAACCTGGCCACTGGCCACCGCGCCCGCGGGCCTTTCCCCTGGCCCCTGGGCCAGGACCAATGGCTATGGGTCAACTCCGACAAGGGGCCGTCCTTGTTGCGCCTCTGGCCGGGGGTACAAGTGGGCCTGCGATTTTAGCGCCACCCTCGCCTTGCTAGCCAACTAGCAAGGTCAGCGGCACCGTTCCGGCTAGCTGGTAAAACGGGATTCTTACACCCTTAGTAACTACAAAAAGCGCGTTCGGCAGCTTGCCGAACGCGCTTTTTACTAGTCTGGCCGGCCTACTTAGTTGGCGCTGGTGCTGGTCGTAGTGGTGGAGCTTGCGCTGATGCAGCCTAGCTCCACCAGCGGGCCCGCGGTACAGCTGGTTTTCGTGCTGTCGGTGCTGCAATTGCGCTTCTTGACGGTGGTGTAGCCTACCAGCAGCTTATCGCCCGCCTTCGCATGGAAGTTGGCCCAGGTGGCGCCGGTGGGCACCACGTAGGTGCTGTCGGCCAGGTGCAGCGCCAGGCCGCAGCCCGTGGTTTTGCTCAGGTCCACGACCGTCACGGCCGTGCTGCAGGTGGCGCCAGTGGGGGTAGCGCAGCTGCTGTTTTTGTCTTCTTTATCAAAGCAGCTCGTGAGCAGCGTGCTGGCACCCAGGCTAAAGAGAGCTAGGGTGGCGAAAGCCGCCCGGCGGGAAGAAAAATGTTTCATACAAAAAGGGATTGAAAAAAGGGTGAGTTGAAAAAAGGGGTACTGAAAAAGGGAATTGAATCTGAATAGCGTGGATAATCAGGGCATTACTTCTACCCAACCTTTGTAGCGCCGGCCATCGGTGAAGGTGACGAGGTAGTAATAGATGCCGCCTACCCCCCCGCCGGACCAGCTAAAGCTGCGGGCGGGCGACTGGTACACGAGCCGGCCCCAGCGCGAGAAAATGCGCACGCCCGCAAACTGGCTGCCGCAGAAATCGGGGGGTAGGACCTGGTCGAGGGTGAAGGCTTCGTTCAGGCCATCGCCGTTCGGAGTAATGATGTTGGGCGGGCGGAAGGCTAGTGAGTCGGTAGGCCGGCTCACCTGAAAGCGAATAGTGCGCGTCAGCTGTTGTGAGGTGCAGGCGGCCGTCTGCGTCAGCACGAAATGCACCACCAGCCCGCTGTCGCCCGCCGTGGCGGGGCCACAGGCCGGCAGCCAGTTGAAGGTGGCCGTGGCGCGGCCGTTGCCATTTTGCGCGCCAAAGCTCATGCCCATCGTGGCCAGGCTGAAACCTTCGCCAGTAGCCGTGAGGGCTAGCGGGTTGGGCGCCGTATCAGTGCCGAGCAGGGTAGCCATGTAGGGCTGGCCCAAGGTCACGCGCACCAAGGTGGGCGCTGTTTCTGGCACCGGCGCGGCCGGAAACGAGGTAGTGAAGACCGGCGTGGTCGTGGCCGGCGGGGCCGCCAGGAAAGCCACCTGCACGGTGTCGCGCTTGGGCAGTGAGCAGCCATTATCGGCCACCAGCACGTTGAGCAGGTACACGTTACCCTTGGTGTCGGCGCACTCGGGGAAGCAGAGCGTGGCCGTGAGCGTATCGGGCTGACCCACCGTGTGCACGGTGCCGCTGGTACTCGTGGTGAAGCTCGGGGCTGTGGCTGCATCGGTGAAGTTGACGGGCTGCGTCGTGAGCGTGAGCGTCGAATTGGGGTCGGGGTCGGTATAGCGCAGCGTGAGGCAGCGCGGACCGACGGGCAGCAGGCGCACCGTGTCGCGGCCCGCCCGGTAGGCGCGGCCATTGGCTTGTACCGTCACCACGGGCGGATTATTGCTGGGGCAGTTCAGCACGTAGAGCTGGAAATCGCGGCGCGTTTCGCCGATTTTCACGCCCTGCCGGTATTCGGCGCAGCGTACCCCAAACACGAACAACCCCAGCCGGCTGGGCCGCACCGTCAGGCGCCCCGTGTGGGCGTCGATGCCCAGTGACGGGGCGCCGGGTATTTGGTTGGTGGTGCCCAGGCCGGCGGTCCAGGTCACAGTAGAGTAGGGGGCCGCCGTGGGCAGCGGGCTCGGGTTAGCGGCCGTCGAGTGGCCGTTGAGCGGCGTCACCATGTCGTAGGCCAGCGAGTCGCCGTCAGGGTCTACTCCCCCAAAATCGTAATAAAACAGGTTGTTGAGACAAGCGTAGTCGCCCAGCGCGGGGAAGATGCGCGGCGTCGAGTCGATAAAGTCGGTCCCGTCGCGCACTACGGCTGGAAACTCCAGGTAAAAAGTCTGGGCTGCCCCGCCGGGGTTCACGATGTTGCCGATGGCCAGGTTGCGGCAGCAGCGCTCCACGACCGCGTAGTAGCCGCTAGTGCTGGTGTAAGTGGCGGCATCCAGGGTAATGTTCTTGCTATACACCAGCTTGCGGGTGCTGAGCGAGCCCACGGCACAGACTGGATTGGTGTAGCTCACAAAGGTGTTGCTGATGAGCGGCAGCACCACGCTCTGCAATTGCCGGTTGGTGGCTTTGTCGAAAATGCCAGCCGTGAGCGCCTGGTCGAGCGCCGCCGCGTTGCCGTTAATAGCATCGAAGTACAGCGTAAGCGTGAGCGTGTAGGTGCTGCCGGTTTGGTGCTGCAAGTCGAGCTCCCCACCCACGATGTGGGTAGCCTGGGCCGGCGCGGTACCCAGCAACACCAGGAGCCAGGTGCTGAGCACCGCCCAGACTCGCGCCCGCATGGCCAGAACAGATACGAAGTAGTACACGATTTTAGAATAGCTAATACTTCTGGTTGCAAACAGCTTAACTCTTACCACTCCCCTAGCCCATACGGCTGCGGCGGGCTCCAGCCAGCCAGGTCGCGGGTGAGGGCGAGCGCCGACCGGCGCTGCCGGCCGGGCAGCTCTTCGTAGATAGCCTGGTGCCGGGCCAGCTCATCGTGCCACTCCCGACCCTGGGCGCTGGCCTGCGCCTGGTGGTAGGCCGCGACCCAGTAAAGCATCAGCAGCGTCTGATTTTGGCTTGGTAGCATAATAGTCAGCGGAGTAAGCAAGGCGCCTAAGTGGCGAGCGGAATCAAGTACCCAAAACAGTAGTTTTTACAATCTCAGGCCGCGGCCGCGAGGAGCGGTTCAGGGATAAGATGCGTGGGGGCCGCGCTACCCCCACGGACCGCCGCATTTTATTTTGGACGCGTAGCTTGTCTCTTTGCAAAACCTTAACTATCAGCTAGTAGTCGACTAGTTGATAGTGCCACCTACCGGCAGGCCGCTGGGCACGGTAGCGGGCACGGTGTGGTCGTAGGTAGCGGCCGTAAGGGAGTTAAGAAAGGCAATGATGGCCTGCTTGTTGGTCACCCTAGTCGGGAAAAGCGGGTCGAGCTGGTTCGTGGCTACGTGGGGGTTGGTAGAGCGCGCGCCGCCGCGGCCGGGGTCGTAGAAATCGAGCACGGCCTGCAGGTTGGGCAGCGTGCCACTGCTCATGTAAGGGGCCGTCAGCGCCACGTTGCGCAGGCTGGGCGTGCGGAAGGCGTAGGTACCGTTCGCGCCCGTGTCGGGGGTAGTGTTCTTGCTGTTGTCGGCCACGCCCATCACGTGCAGCTGATAGTCGCTGAGCATGGGGCCGCTGTGGCACTTGGCGCAGCCGCACTGCACGAAAGCCTGCAGGCCCTGCACCTGCTGCGACGTTAGCGCCGAGGTTGTTCCCCGCATATACTGGTCGAAGGGCGAGTCCGTGGCTACCAGCGTCCGCTCAAAGCAGGCCAGTGCCTTGCCGATGTTCGTGGCCGTGAGGGGAGCAGTCTCCGTGAAGGCCGTTTTAAACAACGCTTCGTAAGCCGGGATGCGGCGCAGCCGCGCCACGACCGAGTCGGGAGCTACCCTTTCGGCATACTGATAGCCACGCATCTCTTCCAATTTCGCTAGTGGTAGCAACGACTGAGCCTCCAGCGAGTTGGCCCGGCTGTCCCAAAACATGGGGGCCGCCGCGGGGTCTAACGCGGCATTAGTAGTCAAACCATTGAAAGCCGTATTGAGCACGGTCTGACTATTGCGCTGGCCGAAGGGAATAGTATTGGGGCTCCGGAAGTGGCGAGCCGCGCCCAATCCCTGGCCGTTTTCGCCAATGTCCAGGTCGAGCCCGTCGGCGTAGCCGGTAGCCGGGTGGTGGCAGGTGGCGCAGCTCACATCGCGCCCGCCCGAGAGCACCGGGTCCCAGAACAGGGCGCGGCCCAGGTCGACTTTGGCGGAGCTGGTGGAGTTATCGGCCGGAGCCGGCACTTCCAGGGGCAGGGCGGCTAGGGTGCTAGTAGCCAGCGTAGCTGCAGGGGTAGGCGAGTCGGCCTGCTTCTGGCAGGCCACCGCCGCGACTAGCAAGGCCGCCGCAAGCATTGAGGTAAGCTGAGTAGTAACGGAAGTCGCCATTAGCAAGGTAGCAGCAAGTTATTTTGATTGATAAACAGAATGTTGACTGCAAGCAACAACTCGCTGTCGCTTGGCTGGCAGGTGCAAACGGTCCGCCTGCTAGCTTATCAAAAAGGTTGCAAGGGAGCTTTTATTGCCCGTGCGTTCGCAGGTGAGTCGCATTAGTAAGGAGAGGCGCGCGACGGCTCCCACCCCCACGCAAGTCTGCTTTTTAATTTCAGCTTGCCCGCAGAGTATGGCGCGACAAATCGAAAGGTTACGGCGGCAATTAACCGGGCCCAGTCGAAAAAACAGCTGATAGCCAAAGCATTTGAGTAGTTTTGGCTATCAGCCCAGGTGCGGGCAACCACCTTTTCTACCCTTGTATATGCGCCCTACTTTTCTCGTAGCAAGTTTAGGCTTGCTAGCGCTGCCGGCCCTGGTGGCCTGGCAGCGCCAGACACCGGCCCCCGCAGGCAGCGCCATCGTGCAGGCTAAGCCCGTGGTGTCCTCCGGTTGCGCGACGGCGCAGGGGCTGGCGCGGGTGGTGTGCCTAGCCGAGGCCTTTAAGGCTACCCTGAGCCCAAGCCAGCTGGCCGAAGCGCAGCGGCCCTACTCCCAGGCCGACGCCGCCCGCTGGTCCAACTTCCCGCAGCAGTTTTCGCGGCCGCAGCGGGTAGGTGTCAGCCTGGGCGCGCTCAACGCCGCACAGCTGGCCGCTGCCAAAGCTTTGCTGGCCAGCGTGCTGGTGTCCGGCGTGCCCAACGAGGGCTACGATGAGCTCGAAGGCAACCTGGCGGCCGACAACTACCTGGGCACCGCCACTAAGCAAAGCGGCACCTTTGGGGCCGGCAACTACTACCTGGCCCTGCTGGGCACCCCGAGCCTGACCGGGCGCTGGGAGCTACAATACGGCGGCCACCACTTTGCCCTAGCCAATACCTACCGGGGCGGCAAAACGGCCGGTGTAACACCCGACTTTCGGGGGGCCGAACCGAACACGCCCGTCACCGACCACGGCCACACCTACCAGCCCCTGGAGCAGGAGCGCGCCGCCTTTGCTGCGCTGCTGGGCAGCCTGAGCGCCGCCGAGCAAACCCAGGCCCGGCTGACGACTACCTTCCGCGATGTGCTGCTGGGGCCGGGGCAGGATGGGCAGTTTCCCGCTACCCGGCAAGGCGTGCGCTTCAGCGCGCTTACTGCCGCGCAGCAGCAGCTGGCGCTGCAAGCTATTAAGCGCTACGTTGGCGACCTGGACCCGGCTACGGCTGCCCCCATCCTGGCCCGCTATACCGCTGAGCTGCCCGCTACCTACCTGGCCTTTGCAGGCAGCGGCACGATGGGTAAAGACAACGACTACGTGCGCCTCGATGGCCCCAGCTTGTGGCTGGAATTTTCGGGCCAGCCCAGCCGCGACTTTCCGGGCACGGTGCACCCCCACTCGGTCTGGCGCGACCGCACTACCGACTACGGCGGGCAGTAAGCAACCGGCACTCGCCTAGTCAGCCAAGCGGCACTTGCCATCGTTGTGAGTAGTTGGCGGGGTAGTAGAAGTTTACTGACAATTCCTTTACCTCCTCATTCGGATGAAGCTTCAACCAACCTGGTCCCGACGGAAATTTCTCGCTACCGCCACTGGGGCGAGTGCTGCGCTGCTGCCGTGGCCCACGTGGGCTAGCAATGAGCCCGACCCGCGCGTAACTGCGCTCGTGGCCGCCACTATCGGCATCGATACCCATAACCACGTCGATGTGCCCCTCACGACGGCCGAGGTGCCCGGCCCTACCCTCGACCTGGCCGGCGAACTCAAACGGTCTGGCTTGGCCGCCATCTGCCTAACCTTTGCCATCGACTACCAGGAGTTGCGCAACCCCGGCGATGCCTACGAACGCTTCCAGAACGGGATGGCTTCGCTGGACCAGCAGCTGCAGCGCAATGGTATGACGCGTGCCCTGAACCTGGCTGACCTACGCGCCGCTCACCAAAAGCAGCGGCCCACTGTCATTCAATCGATTGAGGGTGGCCACTTTCTGGAAGGCAAGTTGGAGCGGCTCGGCGAGGCCTATGGTCGGGGCCTGCGCCACCTCGGCCTGCTGCACGACCACGATGCGTCTGTGCCGCTGGGCGACGTGTTCACGAACCCCGCGCAGTGGGGCGGCCTGACCACCTTCGGGGCCAACGTCATTCGGGAGTGTAACCGGCTGGGCATCCTCGTCGACCTGGCCCACGCTAACGCGGAAACGGTCGCGGCAGCGCTAAAAGTGACGACGAAGCCCGTGCTCGTTTCGCACACCGGCCTCGACACCCAACTGGGACAGAACCCGGACCTGGCCCGTATGATGCAGCCCCGGCTCATCAGCAAGGAGCATGCGAAGTTCGTGGCCGACGCGGGCGGCGTGATTGGCGTCTGGACCCATCTGGCCGACACGCCGCTAGCCTATGCCCATAACATTCGGGCGCTTGCAGATGTCGTCGGCATCGACCACATCTGTATCGGCACCGACACCAAACTGACGCCTTCCTACCGACCCGCTGGCAGCACTGGTCCTAAACCGGGAGAAGCCGCTCCCCCACCCGGTAGTGCCCCAGGCCCCCGCCCCATTGGCCCCGGTAATGAGTCGCCGCGCGCCCGCCTCGGCGAGCGCACTAACCAAGCCTGGGCAGATCAGCAGGCAGGCTTCTACAACGCTGTCGTGGAGGCCCTGTTGCAGGTAGGCTTTACCCAGGAAGAAACTGGAAAGGTCGGGGGCGGCAACTTCTGCCGCGTGTTCGACGCGGCTACGACCGGCTACCGGTAAGGCAAGCAGGTAAAAAAGGATGTAGATTCAACCGGGCTCCCAACGGGGCAGTGGCTGTTGTAGAACTTGGCGACCCTATGCTAAAGCATGTATACCACGACCAAACCAAGTCATGAAGGCTTTCACAGGAGGCTTTCATCCATGCTTAATAACTACTCTACGCTATTGCCAGGGCCCTGAAGTGGTTTCGTGTCAGTTGGTGAGTTGCCCCGTTAAGGGGTACTGCCGCGCCCAATGCCTAGGTAGCCATCACATAATCTTATCAGTCCTTATCTTCTAGCAGAGGTAGTCACGCGATTTACTTATCATTACCGATCTGAGTTGAGTGAAACCGGTCACCTCACCCACCGATAAGGAAGACCTTTTTCTGCTGCCAACTGGCCCATTTAGATGGAAAGCGTAAACAACCACCTGCACCCCCTATAAGCTGCAGATAGCTAACCCCTGCTATATCCCCCACTTCGACCCTTGCGCTTATGCCAAACGCCAGCACATCGAACAGACGGTAAACAAGAGGAAGCAGCACCGCCGACTTGCCACCCGCTACGATAAATTAGACACCTCTCTTCTAGCTTTCGTCTGCGCTCGCATCATGACGCTATACCTTCAATGAGAACACCCGTCAGTTTAATGGGAAGAGGTAAAAGGTCACTTACCTTAGGCCTATATACCTAGCAAGTTGGTGTTGTAAACACGCATAGTAATTGACTAGGAGCAACTCGGCAGCTTTGCCCATTTATGCGGGGTAGTTCGCAGGTGCGCTCCTTTCCGCTTGGCTGCGTTTTATCTTTGTTCTTACCTTCCTGGGGATCACTCACCCGCTTTGGTCCTCTGGCTATGTCCGTTCCCGTACCCACCACGCGCTCGATCACCTACCGCTCCGATCTGCAGGTCCTCATTGTGCGCTGGCAGC
>CALMOO010000100.1 GCA_937871705.1 uncultured Hymenobacter sp. | reverse complement strand
AGGAATCGCGCTCGGCGCGGTATACCTCGCGAATGATTTGTAGGCCCAGCACCTCCGTGTAAAAGGCCTTCGACACGGCGTAATCAGAGCAGATAAGGGCAATGTGGTGCACGCCCAGCAGGGGCAGCGGGGTAGAGTCGGTCATGGTGCGAAGCTACTCGCTTACCCAACGTACTTTCTCCTGCACCGGGCCGCGCTTGCCGGCCGGCGGCGGCACTCGCACGTAGCCCAGGTTGAAGAATCCCAGCAACTTATCCTCCGGCCGAAGGCCAAAAAACGCCTTGGCTTCTTCTAGGTACGTGATGCCGCCGCTGCTCCAAAAACCACCCAGGCCGTAGGCGTGGGCCGAGAGCGCCAGGTTTTGGACGGCGCAGGCAACGGCCTCGATTTCCTCAATTTCGGGCAGGCCCGCATCGGTGCGGTGCAGGCCAATGGCAATGACGTGCGAGCACTGCCCCGGCGTGGTTTGCAGCTTCTCGTACTTGCCTTCGTTGAACTTGGGGCCAGCCGTTTGCTTGTATAATTCGGCTTGAAAATCAGCGAGGTTTTGCAGCCCTACCCCCGTAAAAACGGTGAAGCGCCACGATTCGGTGCGCTTGTGGCTGGGCGCCCAGTTGGCGTTTTCAAGCAGTTGCCAGATGAGGTCGTCGGGAATGATTTTGCCGGGCACAAACTGCGCGGCAAACACGCTGCGCCGGGTGCGGATGAGGTCGTTGACCTGCTGCGGGTCAATAAGGGAATTCATGTGAGGAAAAATAAAAATGGCGCGACAAACGCCAGCGCCTGGTATAAACTGGAAAGTCGAGCTTTTGCTTATCCCGCTTGGTTGCAACGTCGGCGGGGGGTAGGCGGTCTATGACCAACCGCAAGGTGTCGATTTTAGCTGGAACAGCTACTTTTGACGGAGACGATTTGCTTTAATTTTTTCATGAAGAAAAATTCATTTACCAAGCTGCTCGCTGGCGCGGCATTGCTTCTTAGCGGCGTAGCTCAGGCGCAGCCTAACCAAGGTGGTCCGCAGCCGCCAGCCAACCTGCCGCCCTACAACGCCCGCGCGCTGTTTGCGCCCAACTTCCTCGACCAGGCCGGGCCGGCCACGCGCACGGCGGGCGGCCAACCGAGCGCTACGTATTGGCAAAACGCCGCCGACTACCAGATTGCGGCCTCGCTCGATGAGAAAGCGGCCCGCATCTCGTCCAACGTCACTATTACCTACACCAACAACAGCCCCGACGCGCTGCCCTTCGTGTGGCTGCAAATCGACCAAAACCTGTTTAAATCGACCTCGCGCGGGGCGGCCGCTACGCCGGTGGCGGGCGCGCGCTTTGGCAACGCGGCGCGGGGCTTCCAGGGCGGCGACACGCTGCAAACGGTGGATATTGTGCTGCACGGCAAGAAGGTGAAAGCCAACTATCGCCTGAGCGACACGCGGATGCAGATTATCTTGCCCGAGCCCATGAAGCCGCACGGCGACAAGCTGACCATCCGTATTGCCTACGCCTTCAACATCCCCGAGTACGGCGCCGACCGCCTGGGCCGCCTCAAAACTCAAAACGGCGAAATCTTCGAGGTGGCGCAGTGGTACCCGCGCATGGCCGTGTACGACGACGTGGAAGGCTGGAACACGCTGCCCTACATGTCGGCCGAGTTTTACCTCGAATATGGCAACTTCGACTACACTGTGAACGTGCCCGCCAACTACCTGGTAGGCGGCTCGGGCGAGCTGGTAAACGGCGCCGAAGTGCTCACTCCGACCCAGGTAAAGCGCTTGGCCCAGGCCGCGGGCTCCGACAAAACGGTGATTGTGCGCGGGGCCGACGAGGTGACGCAAGCCGCCTCGCGCCCGGCTGGCCGCAACGGCCGCCTCACCTGGCACTTTCGCTGCCAGCGCGCCCGCGACGTGGCCTGGGCCGCGTCGGCCGCCTTCGTCTGGGATGCTGCCAAAATGAACCTGCCCAGCGGCCGTAAGTCGCTGGCTATGTCGCTCTACCCCACCGAGGCCGCCCAAGACACGGCCTGGGGCCGCAGCACCGAATACGTGAAGAAAAGCATCGAATTCAACTCGAAGCAGTGGTACGAGTTTTCCTACCCCGTCGCTACTAACGTGGCCGGCGTGGTGGGCGGCATGGAGTATCCGGGCATCGTGTTTTGCGGCGCCAAGGCGAAAAAAGGTAGTCTGTGGAGCGTAGCCGACCACGAGTTTGGCCACAACTGGTTTCCGATGATTGTGGGCTCGAATGAGCGCAAATACCCGTGGATGGACGAAGGCTTTAACACCTTTATCAACTTTCTGTCCACCAAAAACTTCAACAACGGCGAGTATAAGCAATTTGCCGACGTAGAGGGCCGCACCACGCCCGGTATTGTCCGGGCTATGCTCGACCCCAACGCCGACGTGCCCTACACCATCCCCGACGTGGTGCAGGCGCGCAACCTCGGTTTTGCGGCCTACAGCAAGAGCGGCTTCGGCCTGTATTTGCTGCGCCAGGAAGTTTTGGGCCCCGAGCGGTTCGACTACGCGTTCCGCAGCTACATCAAGCGCTGGGCGTTTAAGCACCCTACCCCC
>CALMOO010000099.1 GCA_937871705.1 uncultured Hymenobacter sp. | reverse complement strand
AAAAAAATGGAGGGATGACGTCGAAAAGTAGAAGCGGTGGTGGGTGCTAGGAGTGAGCAGAAGGGGTGGACTCGGGAAGAAAAAAGTGGAGTAGAGAAGCTGAAAAGAGAGCGATAGTATAGAAGAATTTTGGGTGGCTGGGTGAAGGAAAAGAAGCAGTAGTGAGGCGAAGGGAGCGAGCGAACTGGTAGAGGCTAGTGGAACTGAAAATGGGCGAGGGGAGGCGACAGAAAGAGAATAAGGCAACTAGGAATAAGTAAAGGCCAGGGAAGATGGATAGTCGAGTAGTTGGTAAGGCCGAAGGAGTATTAAAGAGAGTTTGAAAGTTAAAAAATTGGAGAGGGTAGTAGTGAAATTTTGGTAGTGAGGTAGGCAGATTAAGAGAGGAAGTGATGAGAAAAGTAGTAGCAGAAGGGGAAGAGGTGCTGAAAAATTGAAGACTGGATTGTCGGGGAAATTGGAAGCGGGAGCAGTAGAAAAGCAGGGAAAACAGTAGCAGAATTGGCAAGTGGAGACTAAAAAAAGAGAGGTTATAGAAGCAAACGTGGCGGGGGAAGATGGCTGATTTATTAGGGGTGGGGTGAGTGTTTTCTATAGGGGGGTGGCAGTAAGATTTGGTGGGCAAGGCTGGCTAGATTCGGAGTAGAAGGTGAAGGCTAGGTGAGGAGAGAAGTTGGGGAGGCGAAGTAGAAGATTAGTCGGGATACTCTGGCTGGTGGGGTAGTTCAATAGAGCGGTGGGGACCGGAAGAAGTTGAAAAGGAAAACTCTAAAAGCTAATCGTATAAGAGAATAGGTAGAAGGGTGAGATGGCGGTAGGGTGAGGCTGATTGTAGCTAAGAGTGGTGGGATAGTTTTTAGCTGGTAATAGGTGAAGTAAGCTCGTCTAGCTGTAGCTTGTGGATGGCATAGGGTTACGATCAAATTAGTCGTAGTGTAATTAGCAAGAGGAATACGACATTTTAAAATTAACCAATTGACAATTAGATGTTTACACGATTTAAAGTCGCAAACAATGATTATTCATTGATAAATTGCTGATAATCAAATAATAAGCTTTAAAATTTAGTTAAAAAACACTGCTGTAAATCACTTTTAAAGGTAATCTCTCCCAACTATTTGCTTGCCGTCTTATCTATACTGTTCATAGTCAATATTAAAATGGCAAACTATTTCTGTTTTTCGCTCATGAATGAAGCTAAATCACCCCAAACAGTAAAAGCTGGTAAACAAGCGCCGCGTACGCGAAAATCAGTGATGATTTCACCTGGTCCGCATCACCAGCTTGAGAAGATGGCGAAACAGTTCAAGGTTAAAAATAATGAATTTGTGGAGGCAGCCATTGCGTATTTCCACGAAACTGGCCAGAGTCCATTCACGGTGGGCAACGCACTGCTGACTGGAATGGAAAGTAAAGTCGAGCAGCAAGCACTGGAAACCCACCAACATACTGCGGATATCGGCAACCAACTCGGGGCAATTATGCGTGACGTGGAGCGCGGCCTGGGCAAGCATTTGCAGGAACAGCAAGGCGGCATAATGCTCTATCTGCAGCGCATTGAGCGGACTATCCTGACCTATCTGATTCGCTTGGAAGAGAAGATGCTGAAGACGCTGCTGGAGCAGGTCATGCGTGTGAGTGCCGAGACGACCGTGAGCCGAAATTTAGTGGAACAGCTACTAGCTAGGCATGATAATGCGACCTATCCAATTGACACAAATAGACTGGGGCAATTCGAAAAGAGTAGCGCCGCGGAGATTGAGTGGTTGGTCCTGGAAAAGGGCGGCCCAGTACTCGACGCTGCGAGCCCCGCCCCTGTGTTTGCCTCCGAAATGCCAGCGGTGGCCGCGCCGGTAAAACCAGATTTATTGTCTTTCAAAAAAGCTGCTGCCGGTGGAGAAACTGGTTCTCATTAGGTATCCCTGGGGCCGTCAATAGGATAGTAGATATGTTATTGCCTGGCGCGGTAAGCCAACGAAGTAGGGTCCTCATTTCGGCCGCTTAGGTCACTGTTTTATTGAGAGTAAGCAGCAGTTATGTACACGAAAGTAATTAACCCTGACAAGCACGGGCGGAAGGTATATGCCAACACTGGTTCGGCCCGGCGCACGACTAACTATTTAGAAAAAGAAGCGAAGGCCAATGGGCACGAGCTAGCGTTTTTCGGTCAAGCCGGAGCGGGTAAACTGAACGCCGACGAGGTGGTGGAAATGATGGATGCCAACCACAAAGGGCTGCGGAAGGAAGCGGCCAAATTCTATTCGTTGGTTCTAAGTCCAAGCCAAAATGAGCTCGCGGCGCTGGGCGGTGACGACCATGCGCTGCAGCGATATACGCGCGACGTAATGGACTTGTACGCGAAAAATTTTACGTTGCGGGACGACCGCCAACTAGGTGCAAAAGATTTGGTCTGGGCGGCGGCTCGTCACCAGGACCGGCAGCACCGTGGCCTAGATGAGGGAGAGCAAGGAGAACACAAGCTGGGGTTGCAGACACACGTACACATCATCGTCTCGGCCCGCGACGCAGCGCAACGCACCACGCTCAATCCCCTGGGCGTTGCGACCCGTTTCAATCGCGTCGAGTTCTACGCCCAGGCGGAAGTGCAACTGGAAAAACAGTTGGGGTGGGATAAGAGCCGCAACATCCGCAGCGAGCCACCGAGTTGGGAGGAGCAGGTCGCGCATAAAGTGGCCGCAATTACGGAGCGGGCCGCGGCCAACCGGGTGCGCAAGCCCTTGACTGAGGAGCAGGTGGCAACCAAAAATGTGAAGCTGGACGAGCAGATTGCCCGCCTAAACGGGAAGATATATGAGCAACTGGACTCGGCGCAAGTGAAGGAAATTGCGAAGGAACTGAACTACGCCCCTCAGTTATACTGGCGACTCAGCCAGTTGGAGCGGGATGCGGACCGGGGCAATTATGTCCCGGACCGGCCCGCCTATCTGCTGACTGGTAAGAAAGCCGACATAAGTGAACTTCTTGAGCCAGGCGAGAAGTTTTTCTCTGCTTCCGATGGGACCGGTTGGCAAGCCAATCTAGGCGAACCATACGACCCGGCCGAGGACTATTATCCCACTCCCACTTACAAGGAACCGGTAGAAACTACCCCTCCGTATGAGTGGCCGTCACCCATGCAAACATTGGAGCGCACCGTAGCACGCATGGAGGCGGAAATAGTGGCTCGCTTGGCGCAAAAACGTAGTGAGTCGGAGCAACCCAACGAACCAGCGCAACGCGGGCCGGAACAGCAACGTGAGCCGGCGCAGCACCGTGAGTCAGCGCAGAGAAGCGAGCCGGAGCAGGACCGCGATGGTGAAGTCGAAATGTAAGGTGGCGAACCCGTCGATAGCAGACAACAGGCCGCGTGCTGGCCAGCTTTTTTCTGGTTGCTCAAAGCTGGTCAGCAAACGCTTGACGCAAATCCCGCTCCTTAGCAGCAGGGCCAAGCGGGTACCTACTCATAGCGACGAGAGCTGCCAATTGTGTAACCCGGTTACCAGTTTTTCTCCTTAGAAAAGAGGTAGATGGACTACTAGGGCACAACAGTTTCGTAAAGGCGGTGGGCAACGAGGTGGGGGTTGCAACAGGGTCTTTTTATAGCACGACATCAGTACTCGGCGGCGGCCAAGACCCAGCCTGACGCAGCTACTACTGGGCATCCTCGGCCTTGAGTTTAGCTTGAGCCTGAGCAGCCTGCTCGGCTTCGAGGGTCTTGCTGAACACATCAAGTTGGCCTTCCAGCCTCATGCCGCTTGCCTGCTCATTGCAAGCGGCATGAGGCTGGCTGCCCTCCCAGAAGAGGCTGTACTTGCCCTCGGCTTGGCCGGGCCCAAACAGGCACATGTGATTACAGGGACTATGTTTTTAGGTTCAGCTTGCCAGAGTGAAAAACGAGGTGGTTTTGCAGGCCTTCGGGCAGTACCTGCGGCAGCTCCGCGAGGCGCGGGGCTGGAGCCAGCAAGTGTTGGCCGACGAGGCCGATGTGTCCAAGCCCACGGTGTACCGCATCGAGACAGCCCGCTATTCCGTGACGCTGGACGTGCTCGTGTCCCTGGCCCAGGCGTTGGAGATTCCGCTGGCCGAGTTGGTCAGCTTTGCGGGGCCAGTGTCCTACCCGGTGGAGGAGCCCGGGCGATAGAATCTGCTTCTGGCAGCAGCGTAGCAGCCAGGGATAGAGCAGTCAGCTCCGCCTTCCGACTAGTACCCCATCGGCAGGCGTTTTCACCCCCGTCGCGGTGCAAATGCCCCGCCTCAGCTTTGAAGGCGCGGCGGCACTCGCATATGGCTTCGCATAGGGTGTCGACTACCTGGGTTCCCACTTCCCGCTCGATGGTTACGGTCAGCGTCTCGGTAACGGTGTGCAGGCCACAAAGCTTTCCAACTCCAGTGTCAGCAGCGCCCGCTGCTGGGCAGTAGCCCTACGACGGGCGCGCCTGACGCAGATGTTTACGATAGCACACAAGAGCAACAAGCTGCCAGAGCTAACCAGCCAGGGCCAAAGGGCAATGTTTGGCACGGCCCACCTACCCGTAGGCTTGCTACGATACTTTTGGCTGAGACTCTTGTCTGGGGGCGTGCCCTTGCTAACCGGTACC
Source organism: uncultured Hymenobacter sp. (assembly GCA_937871705.1). GTDB lineage: Bacteria > Bacteroidota > Bacteroidia > Cytophagales > Hymenobacteraceae > Hymenobacter. The sequence continues at coordinate 967 of CALMOO010000099.1, read as the reverse complement.
TCTAGGTTGGAGTTGGTGATGGCCGGGTCGTCGACTAGGTTGCGGACTGCAAGGGCTAGGGCTCGACTCAGGGAGATGAGCAAGTCGAGGGTAGGGGCGAGCTGCCGCAGCTCAGTGCGCTTGTAAGGCGCTAAAATTAGGCTGAGTTTGCAGTCGCACCCCACGTGTGGTGCAACAGGAGTAGCCGTTGTCAACTAAGGTGGGTACCCAGTCGGCCCTCGCCCGCGGCAACATGAGTTGCTACCAGGCAAGAACTCACTTTCGAGGAAGGCACCGCCGGCTTTGGGCTGCGCGCAGCGCATTACCTGATCAGCTTTAGTGAGAGCAAATTAGCTAAGTCGGTCGTAAGCAGAAAATTGTCAAACAAACCAGAAGGAAATTTCAGCGCCGGAAGCTTTCTCCTGGCTTGTTTGATAATGCCCTATCTTGTTGGCTGGTAAGCTTATGAAATGAGTTGTTGGAGTAGGTGCTCGACCATCAGGCTACCGGGTACGGGGCCCCCACCCGGGATGCCGGGGGGCAGTCGGGGGCTGCCGGGCAAGTCCCAGCGGTGGGCTTGTACCACCTGCTCGGCCAGCAGGTACGGCCGGGCAGTGCGCCGCAGCAGTTCTACTAGGCGTGGCCCGCAGCGGAAGTTCGACGCGCTGGCCAACTCGGTGAGCGTACTTACCGACAGCTCGTTGGTGTGCAGGGTGTACTGGGCCAGTTCCAGCGTGGGCCAGCCGTAGATAGGCGGGTTGAGCAGCGGCAGTTCGGGCGCGCCGGCCAGGTACTGCACGAATTGGGTCAGGTCGGAGAACGGGAGGGTTACCTGGGTCCCGGTGACCAGCAGCGCCGGACGGAACTCCGCTAGTGCGCGGCTAAAGGCGCGCTCAGGCAGGGTCGGAAAATGCAGCCGCAAGCGGGCCTGTAGGTAGTGCAGCGCCTGAGTCCGTTGGGTCGCCGTAGCCTGTGCATAAGGCAGGAG
>CALMOO010000098.1:8271-9642 GCA_937871705.1 uncultured Hymenobacter sp. | reverse complement strand
ATGTCGAGGGCTACCCTCGCTCTTTACTACGTGACCTTCTTAATTCGTCTCGCTTAGTTTCATCACGTTAGTATGCTTACGCTCACTAACGTGACGCCTCACGTTTTGTCTATTTCCAACATTCAAAGAACGATTGTTGCTTCCAATTGAAGCAACTTGGTAGGCTATATTAGCAGCCCGTCTCGCTAGATGCAGCGCCCTATTTGTAATTGGGAGTGCAAAGGTAATTAATTTTTTTGACTTTCCAAATCTAAAAATAAATTTTTTAAATTTTTCTTTTCTCGTCTTTGTCTTAACCTCCTCCTATTAAAGCGGGGTGCAAAGGTAAGGTGAATTTTTCAGACTTTGCAATAGGTTCAGAAAGTATCTTCTTTCGACTTCTTACGCAGAGGGAACGGCGAGTAAGATACGCGAGTCAGCTAGTCCTGTAAGGTTTGTGTTTTTTTAGGTTTCCAGTAGGCCGGTTGCCGTTTGGGACTGCAAAGGTAAGAGGAATTTTTATGCAGGCAAGCGGCGGTATACGAAATAAGGTTAGGAAGGGTTGTAAGTGACTGAGAATGGAGAAGAAAAATTGATTAGGTTATCTAACTCTTTTCTCGGAACGCTTATAGGTAGAAACTTTCTATTTCTGGGTGGGTGCTTATCTCATGCGCTATTGCTGCAGGACACCCTAGGACTAGGTAATCGATAAACTCCGTGTGACTCAAGCACCAAGTATGCTTAGTGTCGAATACGTTACCGGGAAACTGTCCATCACGTTGGTATACCTGAGTTAAATCAGAAACTGCGGTGCCTAGCTCTAACCAGTCGGTAGGAAAGCCATCTTCCTAGTGGTAGTCGCCATTATCTATAGTACCAGAAAAGTAGGTTGGTGTTAATGAATCAAGCACTTAGATAATGAATAGAATGAAACGCTCATTCAACTTACCCCTTTCTCGAAGATTAGGTGGCCATTCACCGTAGGCTTTGATGATTCTCTTGGACGTAAAATCCTTGTCATAAGGGACATTCCAGATTTTTACCAGCTCGCTATACTTGATAGGTGTTAGCTTATCATCAGTTTCTGATGGGCCATCAATATCGTATATTTCCGCCAAAATGCAGCACGCGCATTCATTTCTGCGACGGTACTGCGCTTGGGGGAATACTCTTTGCGCGGAATGTTGTGGTCCATCCCAATTGGCAATAGCAATTTCAAGATGCGTCGAAGTCATTGAATAGCCAGTGGCCTTGCCCAGTAGTAGAAGGGGTATGCTTTAGCCAATCGAGTTGGTTGATGATAGCAACTTCCTGCTATATCTTGGGCAAGGCTTTTTAACCGTTACTGACTACCGAAATAGTGTGCTCACTCTATCGGGGCCAACGCTGACG
>CALMOO010000098.1:0-8261 GCA_937871705.1 uncultured Hymenobacter sp. | reverse complement strand
AGGCTAAGTAGTCTTGGAGGGGCTGAGGGAACTGGGCAGCGTCGGTGACTTGGGTAAGGTCAGTGTTCCAGCCGGGGATGGCTTGGTACTCGGGAATGATGGTTTCGAGTTGGCCGGGGTCAGGGAGGTTAGGGGTGCTTTCGCCGGTGGGGGTGCGGTAGTGAGTGCAGGCCTGGATTTCGGCGAAACCGTCGAGCACATCGGCTTTCATGAGGTGTAGCTCGGTGACGCCATTGAGCATGATGGCGTAGCGGAGGGCAGGCAAGTCTATCCAGCCGGTGCGGCGGGGGCGGCCGGTGGTAGAACCGAACTCGCGACCAGCTTGGCGGATTTGTTCGCCGACTTCGTCGTTGAGTTCTGTAGGGAAAGGACCACTGCCGACACGGGTACAGTAGGCTTTGGTGATGCCGTAGACCTTGTCGATATGGCGAGGCGCGATGCCTAGGCCGGTGCAAGCGCCGGCGGCGATGGTGCTAGAGGACGTGACGTAGGGATACGTGCCGAAGTCGATATCTAATAAGGAGCCCTGGGCGCCTTCGGCGAGGATACGCTTGCCCTGGCTGAGGAGGTCGTTTAGAAGATATTCAGTGTCGATAAGCTGGAGGGTGCGTAGGAACTCGACGGCAGAGAAGAAGTCGGCTTCAAACTCGGCGATTTCCAACTCCTTATTATAGTGACTAGCGATGCTGGTGTGGTGGGCCACAGCTTCTTGGTAGCGCTCCTGGAAATCAGGGAGCAAGATGTGACTGACGCGCAGGCCTACGCGACCGATTTTATCGGAATACGTAGGGCCGATGCCTTTGAGGGTGCTGCCGATTTTGGTGTTGCCCCGGGCTTCTTCGCTGATGCGGTCGAGGGCGCGGTGGCTGGGCAGGATGAGCTGCGCTTTTTTAGAGATGTAGAGATTCTGGCTCCAATCCACTCCCCTATCGGTCAGTTTTTGCAGCTCGCCGCGGAAGACGACAGGGTCGAGCACGACGCCATTGCCCACTACGTTGAGGATGTGAGGATGGAAAATACCGCTTGGCACCTGGTGCAGCACATGCTTCTGGCCATCGAAGGTGAGGGTGTGGCCAGCGTTGGGGCCACCCTGGAAGCGAGCTACTGCGTCGTAGGTAGGAGCTAAAACATCAACAATCTTACCTTTTCCTTCGTCGCCCCATTGGAGGCCTACTAATACGTCTACGGGCATTTGGGTGAATTTTACGCCTCTTCACTAGTACTCATCCCCTACCCCCCTCTGAAGACGAGAGCTTGGGTGAGAGCATTGCTAGAGGAAATTAAGACTTATGGCAAAAAAACAGCCGCCTAGGAGGCGGCTGGAGTTAACTGCTGGCGAGCGGCTGCTTCGTCAACAGCTATGGTAAAGATGTTAGTTAGCTTGGTGAGGGCGAGCATTTTGTGTGGGTGCCCAGCAGGGTTGATGAGTACCATTTCACCGCCACGGCTGCGAAACTTGGTGAGTAGCGAAACCAAGATGCCAATACCCGTACTATTGATGTAGCGGATATCAGAAAGGTCAACGGCACAATTAGTTACTGACTTGCCCAAATGCTCATTTACAGAATGCAGCAGCTGCTGAGAATCAGGGCTACCGATGAGGTCGCCAGAAAGCGTAACGTAGAGGATGCCGTTGACAAGTGTGCTGGTAGTAGTCATTCTGTTATCCCATTCCTAGCTAGCTATGTACGCCGCTACTTAGGCGCCAAGCAGTTTAGAGGGATGGTTAAGCTGGTAGCTGCGTAAGAGGGGGGGTAGGGATGGCCGCTTTGGCCCGGCAATCACCACAAATGCCGTACAAATTTAAGGAGTGATGCAGGATATGAAAATTCAACAGGTCGCCTACCATAGTTTGGATGCCATGGATGCGCGGGTCGCAAAACTCAACTACCTTGTGGCACTCGGTGCAAATAACGTGGTCGTGCTGCCGGTAGCCGTAGCTTTTTTCGTATTGCGCAAGGTTACGGCCAAACTGATGCTTGCTTACCAAGCCCTGCTCCACAAGCAAGTCTAGGGTATTATACACAGTGGCGCGGCTCACTTGCAGGTTGCGCTCCTTCATGCCCGCGTACAACTCCTCCACGTCGAAGTGCCCAGAGCGGGCATAAATCTCTTCGAGAATAGCGTACCGCTCGGCCGTTTTACGCAAACCTTTATTCTCAAGATGAGCCGTAAATATTTTTTTAACTTCTTCGAGCCGGTCGGTATTAAGTGTGGCTTGGCTGGCAGCGCTGGGAGTGTGGCGCGCCGCATAGCCCGTTTCGGTAGAGCCGCCAAGGCTGGAGCCTAGGCCAATTGCTGGCACCGAGGGGGGTAGGGATTGGAGGTCAGTCTTCACAGAAATTGCTAATAAGAAGCTATAACAAAGGCAGCCAGCAAAAGGTCACGAATCGAAGCGCTCGACTTGCAGCACTCCGCTCACTTTAGACAGGCGCTGAATGAGCTTATCTAGGTGGTCAGTGTCATTTACAAACACCAAAATTTGCCCTTCAAAGAAGCCGTCGTTGGCATCGACGGTGATAGAGCGCATATTCACCTTGAGGCTGGTAGAGATGATACGCGTGACGTCGTTCACAATTCCTACCCGGTCAGAGCCTTTAAGGCGAATGCCGGCCAGAAAGGCGAGTTCCAGCTGGTCGGTCCATTTGGCGCGCACGATGCGGTTGCCGTAGTTCGACATCAAATCGACGGCCCGGTGGCAGCTAGTGCGGTGAATAATAAGGCCAGATTCGGTTTCGAAACCAAACACGTCGTCGCCCGGAATTGGGTTGCAGCAGCGGGCCAAGCTGTGGTTAAATTTGTCGGTGCGCTCGCCTACCACCAGCATATCGGGGCGAATACCCCTGATTTTCTGCACTTCGTGGTCGAACTTTTTGGGTTCTAACACCGAGTTGACACGCGGCTCAACAGGCGCTGGCTTGAAAAGCGAGTCACGAATCTCACGACCATCGAGCTGCCCTACTGCCAAGCGGTAGTAGAACTCTTGGATGTTGGCCACATTGAAGTAGGTGAGCAGGCGCTGGAAGTTTTCGGGCGTGCTTTCGACGCCAATAAGCTCCAGTCGTTTTTCAAGGATGAACTTGCCATCATCAGCTTTCGAGCGCTTATCGTCGCGCAAAAAATCTTTGATGCGGGTTCGCGCCTTGGTGGTAATCACGTAGTTAAGCCACTCGGGGGTAGGGCGCTGCTTGTGCGAAGTCAGAATCTCAACCTGGTCGCCATTACGCAGCTGGTAGCTGAAAGGCTCCAGCTTTTGGTTCACCTTCGCCCCGAGGCAGTGCAGCCCAATGTGCGTGTGAATATCGAAGGCAAAGTCGAGCGCGGTTGCCTTATCGGGTAGAATGACGAGCTTGCCTTTGGGCGTGAAGGTATAAACCTCCTTCACAAACAGGTTTTGCCGGAACTCATCCATGAATTCCAGCGCGCTGGAGTTATTGGTTTCCAGCATTTCACGCACGCGGTTTACCCACGCTTCAAGCGTCGATTCGGGCTGGAGGCTGCCAGTATCCTTGTATTTCCAGTGGGCGGCGTAGCCTTTTTCGGCGATGTCGTCCATGCGCCGCGAGCGAATTTGCACCTCTACCCACTGGCCGGGATGCGACATAACGGTGGTGTGCAGGCTTTCATAGCCGTTAGCTTTCGGCGTGCTCACCCAGTCGCGTAAGCGGTCAGGATTTGGCTGATAAAAATCGGTGACAATGGAGTATACCTGCCAACAAGCAGCCTTCTCTTGGTCAGCGGGCACGTCCAGAATGACACGGATAGCAAACAGGTCGTACACCTCCTCAAAGGTCACGTTTTGCTTGCGCATCTTCTTAAGAATCGAATAGATACTTTTTGGCCTACCCTTGATTTCGTAGCTGAACCCTTGGGCTTTCAGTTCCTCATCAATGGGCTGCACAAACTCCTTGATGAAGCGATTACGAGCGCTTTGGCTCTGTTTTACCTTACCCTTCAGCTCGGCATAAATCTCAGTGTCGGTGTACTTCAGGTGCAGGTCCTCAAGCTCCGTTTTAATGGCGTAGAGGCCGAGGCGGTGCGCCAGCGGCGCGTAGAGATAGATGGTTTCGGACGCAATCTTAAGCTGCTTATGGCGCGGCATCGAGTCGAGGGTGCGCATGTTGTGCAGGCGGTCGGCCAGCTTTATCAGAATGACGCGCACGTCCTCGCTCAGCGTGAGCAGCATTTTGCGGAAGTTTTCGGCTTGCTCGCTGGTGCCCTGCTCAAAAACGCCCGAAATCTTGGTTAGCCCCTCCACGATGCGAGCCACCTTAGGGCCAAAGTCGCGCTCAACGTCCGAGATTTCGGTAGGCGTATCTTCTACTACGTCGTGCAGCAGCGCCGCTACGATACTCGTGGTACCCAAACCAATTTCTTCGACCGCAATCTGCGCTACGGCCAGCGGGTGCAGAATGTAAGGCTCACCCGATTTGCGGCGCATGTCTTTGTGCGCTTCGCGGCTTTGGTTAAAAGCCTTCTTTATCAACTTGGTATCGCCATCCTTTAAGTACGGCTTGGCAGTACGCAGCAGGCGGCGGTACTGGCGGAGTATCTCCTGGCGTTCGGCTTCGAGGTCAATTACGGGGGACATGATACTACAAATAACAAGCTTCTGAGTTGAAAGGTGGCACTGGTTGACTTTATTAAAGCCTGGGTTTTGCGAAGCTGCCCAATCCTTAGTACCTTTGCGGCCCCGCAGCGAACGGCTGCGCTCCGCGGATGTGGCGAAATTGGTAGACGCGCCAGATTTAGGCTCTGGTTCCGTAAGGTGTGTGGGTTCGAGTCCCTCCATCCGCACTTTTCAAGTTGAATAGGCCCCTGGCTACGTAGTTGGGGGCTTTTCTTTTAACCTTTCCGACTGGCAAGCCTTAGCTTGCTCCCACCGTTTTGAATATTACGCTTGACCGCAATGAGGAGCAGCTAACCGGGCTGTTAAACGTGCATCTCGACGAAGCCGACTACAGCGACGCTGTAGAAAAGCAAATCAAGGAAACCAGCAAAAAAGCGCAGTTCAAAGGCTTCCGCCCGGGCAAAGTGCCGGCTGGGCTGGTGCGCAAGATGTACGGCAAAGGTATCTTAGCCGACGAAGTAAACCGCCTGCTAGGCAGCAGCGTGGATACTTACCTGAAAGAAAACAACGTTAAGATTCTGGGTGAGCCGCTGCCGGTGCCGAGTAATGTCGACTTCGACACGGACAAGGCATTTGACTTTCAGTTTGAGCTAGGCCTGCTACCCGAATTTGAGTTGCCCGCCGACAGCCAAATTGCGTTGAAGCGCCCGCAGATTTCGCTTGATGAGGCTACGCTGGCTGAAACGCACGAGCAAATCACTCGTCAGTACGGCGAGACTACGAACCCCGAGGTTTCGGAGGCTGACGACTATCTGTTTGGCAAGCTGAAGAAGGCTGGTACCGAAGGCGAAGGCCAAACGGTATTGCTACCCATCAATAAAGTGAAGAACGGCCAGGAGCGCTTTATCGGCGTGAAGGCTGGTGATACGTTGACGTTTGACTTGAGCGATGCTTTTGGTGGTGATGCGGGCGCTATCCGCAGCTTTTCGGGCTTGAGCCGTGAGGAAGCTGCCGCAGCTACTGGCGACTACGAGCTGGAAGTGGAGAAAGTCAACCGTACGGCTGCTCCAGAGCACAACCAAGAGTTGTTCGACAAAGTATTTGGCCCCGAGACAGTTTCGTCGAAAGAGGAATACGACCAGAAGGTAACCGAGACGATTCAGCAGAACTACGACCGTGAGTCGGATAGCTTGGTGAACCGTCGCCTCATCGACGCGATGATTGACGCTACCCCCATTCGTATTCCTACTGAGTTCTTCAAGAAGTGGCTGGTGCGCGCCAATGAAGGCAAGCTGGACGCAGCCACTGTAGAGCAGCATTACACCGACTACGAGCGCGAACTGAAGTGGAGCCTCATCCGCAACAAAGTGGTGGAGGACATGGGCTTGAAAGTGGAAACTGACGAAATTCGTAGCCGCGTGCTTGACAAGATTCTGGGCCAGTTTGGCGGCGGCATGCAGCTAACCGACGAGATGCGCCAGGGTATGGTAGGTTTTGCTGACAACTACCTCAAGCAGGAGAATGGCAAAAACTACGTGCAGGAGTACGAGGCCATTCTGGCAGAAAAAGTAGTGGAAGCCCTGCGTGGCAAAGTTGTTGTTACGGATGAGCCCGTAACGGCCGAAGAATTCCGCAACCAAAACGAGGGGTAGCCTTCGGTTTAGTTGAAGTTTTAAGAAAGCCTTTACGCCTCGCGTAAAGGCTTTTTTGTTGTGGCGTGGACTCTAGGGTTTGCGTGCTGAGATGCTCGATACGCAGACTGCAGAGTCCGCGCTACAGCGTGTTACAACATTCGTCTGCTTTACTCGTCTTTTGTTTCTGAACACGGGTAGGCTTCATCCCTACCCCCTATTTTCAACCCATGCTGAATAAACAAGAGTTTCGCAAGTTTGCCGTTAAGGGCCAAGGTCTTAACGGATTGGGTGTTGACCAATATATACAACACGTAGAAGGCCAAGTGCGCGGCGGCCTGATGCTACCGACTAATATGACTCGTTCGGTTATTGAAGAGCGCCCGCAAAATTTCCGTGAGATTGACGTGTTTTCGCGTCTCATCATGGACCGCATCGTGTTTCTAGGTACGGCGGTGGATGACTATATCGCCAACATCCTGACGGCGCAGATGCTGTTCTTGGAGTCGGCCGACTCGAAAAAGGACATCTTGCTGTATATCAACTCGCCCGGTGGCTCGGTATATGCTGGCTTGGGCATTTACGATACCATGCAGTATGTAAACCCCGATGTAGCCACCATCTGCACGGGCTTAGCGGCCTCGATGGGTGCCGTACTGCTTGCCGGCGGTGCTAAAGACAAGCGCTCGGCCCTACCCCATGCCCGCGTGATGATTCACCAGCCGTCGGGTGGCGCGCAAGGACAGTCGTCGGATATCGAAATTACGGCGCGCGAGATTCTGAAGCTCAAGAAGGAACTGTATGACATTCTGGCGCAGCACACCGGCAAAACCTATCAGGAAATTCATGATAACTCGGACCGCGACTATTGGATGCGTGCCGATGAGGCCAAAGAGTATGGCCTGATTGATGAGGTGCTGGAAAAAAAGGCTGCCTAGTCGTCTGAGCCGCGGATTAACCGAATTTTTTGAATTCCATTAATGATGATAAAAGCCCCGCTGATTGGCGGGGCTTTTTGTTTTTTAGGTTTTGGGGAGCGCTTAGATTATTTCACTGCCATTGTCTTAGGCTGAAAATCGGGGTGGCCGGCTTGCCAGAGGGCGAAGGCATACATGTTGGCGAAGTTGCGAAAGGCGACTTTTTTGTCTTCCGTGAAGTGGCCGTTGTCGTAATTGACTTGCATGAGCACGGGCTTGCCCGAGGTGCTGGCGCTTTGCAGGGCGGCCGCAAACTTGCCGGGCTGCCACACGATGACGCGCGGGTCGTTCATGCCGCCTACGCAAAGCACGGCAGGGTATTTAGTACCGGGCTTCACGTGCTGAAAAGCGTCCATCTCATAAAGGCCCATGCACTGCACCGAGTCTTTGATGGTGCCAAACTCGGGGGCATTGACGGGGCCGTTGGGCGTGTTTTCAAACCGCATAGCATTGGAGCAGCTCACGTTGCTGATGGCGGCTGCGAATAAATCGGGCCGCTCGGTGATGGCCCGGCCAATGAGCACGCCGCCCGCGCTGGTGCCCTCGCCAATGAGGTGACTAGGACTGGTGTAGCTGTTTTTGACGAGGTACTCGCCGCAGGCAATAAAGTCCTTCCAGGTGTTGGGCTTGGTGGTTTGGTAGCCGGCGCGGTACCAGGTCTGGCCTTTTTCGGAGCCGCCGCGCGGGTGCGTTACGGCCACAACGACTCCTTTATTGAGCATAGCCAGGTAGCGGGTGCTAAAGTAGGGGGTAGCAGAAATGCCATAAGCCCCATAGCCGGTCATGAAGCACACGGCATGGCCATCTTTCTTCAACCCTTTGCGGTAAATTAGGGTGAGCGGCACCTTAGCCCCGTCGTAGCTAGGTGCCTCCACTTCTTCCACTACTAAGTCGGCCGTGCCGGGGTAGTTTACTTTTACATCAAAGGGGCTAACAGCTATTTTCCGGGTGGTTGGGTTGTAGTCGTATATCGTCAGCGGCTGTTTCCAAGAGGTGACGTCTAGCTGCACATCGTTGCTGCGCGGGGCATCGAGCGGCGTCACGCTGGCCGAGCCCGTGAGCGGCAGCGGCACGGTGGCCCAC
>CALMOO010000097.1 GCA_937871705.1 uncultured Hymenobacter sp. | reverse complement strand
GCCCTGGAGGCGGGCGTACCCATCGTACTAGGCTTTCTTGACTACAAGAAGCGCGAAGCAGGGGTAGGGCCAGTGTTTTGGCCCACTGGCGACTACGAAAAAGATTTAGAAGAAATTAAGTCGTTCTACCGCACCAAAACCGGCCGCTTTCCTGAGCGCGGCGTGCGGTGATTTCAATTAACAGTTAACAGTCGTTCTATCCGCACAATGGTGGCAAGCAGAACGACTGTTAACTGTTAATTGCTAGTTGTTAAATGAAAAGTCAGTCCTGCGTGAGCGCGTACGCCACCAGGTTGGCGCCCATGCGCAGGGCCGCGTCGTGGACGGCGGGCGGGTCTTCGGGGTAAGTGCCCACGTCTTCCCAGCCGTTGCCGAGGTCGCATTCGTAAGTGTAGAAGCATACCAGGCGGCCTTTGTAAATAATGCCGAAGCCCTGGGGCCGCTTGCCATCGTGCTCGTGCACTTTGGGCAAACCCTTGGGAAACTGATACTTTTGGTGGTAGATGGGGTGCGAAAAGGGCAATTCCACAAACTCCAGCTCGGGAAATACCTTCTTCATCTCGGGCCGAATAAATTTATCGAGCCCGTAGTTGTCATCAATGTGCAGGAAGCCGCCGCCGATGAGGTAGCGCCGCAGGTTCTGCGCCTCAGCGGCCGTAAAGCTCACGTTGCCGTGGCCCGTCATGTGCAGGAAGGGGTAGGAAAGCAGCTCGGGCTGGTCGAGCTCCACGGTCGCCTCGTCGGGAGCGATGTTGGTGTGCAACGCCTGGTTGCAAAAGCTGATGAGGTTGGGCAGGCTGGTTTTGTTGGCGTACCAGTCGCCCCCGCCACCATAATGCAGCTTGGCCAGTTGGTAGCTGGGCGCGATAGGGGGGGTAGCAGCGGTGCTGAACAGAAGGAGAAAAACAGCGAGCAGCAGATGCTTTAGCATAAAGAGAGGGCATGAGCTGGTTTATCCCAGCTTGTTTCAAAAAATAAAAAATGAGCTAATCAAGTTCGGCTGCGTCAGCGCGAAGCAGAAAAGGCTACTTAGAAAAGACTTCAATACCTAAAATAAGCATTCTCCTCATTAGTACTGCTAAAACAAGCTCGAATCATCAACTAAATATGGTAATTGTACTATATATTTACATTATAGGCCGTCGACCGGGTTAAGTTCTAGTAAACAGGTTTAAAAACAATCAACTATGGAAACTGCTCAACCTAAGACTATCGTGTTTATCACAGGAGCCTTTGTGCATAATAGCTGCTGGGACGAGTGGAAGATGTATTTCGAAGGCCAAGGCTATAGCACCACTGCGCCGGCCTGGCCCTTTAAGAAAGCCGCTTCGGCCGCTGAGCTGCGCAACAGGCAGCCCTATGATACCGATTTGGCGGCTTTAACGCTGAGCCAATTAATTGACCATTATGCGAAGATTGTGCAGAATCTTTCGGAGAAGCCGATTATCATTGGTCATTCATTAGGCGGCCTCATTACTCAGGTGCTGCTCAACCGCGGGCTGGCCGCCGCTGGTGTCGCCATTCATTCGGTGCCTACGCAGGGGGTATTTCCCTATGAGTTCAGCTTCCTGAAAGCGGGTTGGAAATCATTGGGTCTCTTTACTTCGCTTAACGATACGTACCTCATGTCATTTGAGGATTGGCAGTATGCTTTCGTCAACGGAATGCCTCTGTCGGAGCAAGAAGCCGCTTACGAAAAATACACCGTTCCCGAATCGAAGGTAGTAGCGCGCGGTGGCCTTACTGATGCAGCGCATGTAGACTATGCCAAGCCGCACGCACCTTTGTTGCTCACTTCGGGCAGTATTGATAATATCATACCGGCTCACTTAAACAAGCGCAACTACGAGCATTATAAGCAAAGTAATTCGGTGCTGGATTATAAAGAGTTTGAGGGGCGCAATCACTTCGTGCTAGGGCAGCCTACCTGGCGCGAAGATGCTGCTTATGTTCTCAACTGGCTTGAGCAGCAACTAGGTAAGCAAGTGCCAGCTGCTGAGTTGGTAAACCAAACGCGCGGGCCACAAT
>CALMOO010000096.1 GCA_937871705.1 uncultured Hymenobacter sp. | reverse complement strand
GCTTTGGTTGAAATCAACACGTCCTGCCGACGGCCCGCCAGCGTCTGACCCAGGATTTCTTCGGCCAGCCCGCTCGAGTACCCGTTGGCCGTGTCGAAGAGGTTAACACCGGCTTCGAGGCAGATATCTACCAGCCGGCGGGCTTCGTCAACTTGGGTGCTGCCCCAGGCTTTAAAGAATTCATTACCACCGCCGAAAGTGGCCGTGCCGTAGCTCAGCACCGGTATGCGGAGGCCCGAAGCGCCTAATTGTCTGTATTCCATAGGGTAGGGTGTGCAGGAAGAATGCTAGCGTGTGGCAGCAGCCACACCGCCTATCTTACCACCAAGCGCCGCAATTGTTCTAGGACCAGCTTACTACGCGGTGCTTACTTGCGCCAAGGCGAGCTGCCCCGGTGTAGACGGCAGCTGCTACTAGAAAATAATTCAGCGTTTTAGTTGGAAACAGGACTATTTCGCTGTGAACTGCGCCAATTAACCAATAATTAGTCGTTCATTTGCATTAATAGACTTATTCACTACTTTACTTCTTACCCTATAATTACCCTTTATGTCCTCGTCCACCGTTAAAACAACCGTTAAGCCTACCCCGCCATCCACTCCTAAGCCCGCCCGCAAGCCGCGCCAGCCCGCGGCTAAAAAGGCAGCCGAGCCGGCCGAAACTGCGCCCGCCGACCGCCTCGACCTCATTGCCGGAGGCCTGCGCGAAAAATCCAGCGCCAAGCAAGCCATCTTCCGGGCCACGCAGTCGGCCTTCGATGTGCTGCGGCAGGTGTCGCAGGAGCTGTGCCTGGAGTTGACCCAGAAAGTCACGACCGCCTCCGACGCCAGCGTGCGCATCGAGTACTACCCAGTCAATGGCATGGAGTTTCACATTCGTTTCTCCGGCGACTTGCTGGTGTTCGTCATGCACTCCAACATCGTCACTTTCCCCGCCGATTTCGGCCCCATGGCCACACCCTACGTGGAGGCCGATTTTCGGCGCCGCTATTTTGGCCACATCATGGCCTACAACTTCATGGCTGATAGCATTAAGTATCAGCGGATGAACGACCCCGGCTACCTGCTGGGCCGCCTGCTGGTCAACATAGACAGCCACTATTTTCTCGAAGGCGTGGAGCAGCTCGAACTGCCCGACCACGACATGAGTGCCAGCCCCGTCACGCCCGATGCCATGCGCCTGTTCATTGAAAGCGCCATGATTGCGGCCGTCAACAACGACCTTATCGCCCCGCCCATGACGGAAATCCAGAAAATTACCGTCAAGCAAAAGCTCGAAAACCAGCAAGTAAGCCGCGGCAGCAAAGTCGGCTTCAGCTTCTCGCACGAGCAGCAGTTCTGAGCAGCTCGTGCGGCCTCACGCCAGCACCTGCACTTGCGCCTGGTCATAAAGGGCCAGCCAGTCGCGGCGCAGGATGGCGTACAGGTATTCGTCCTCAAACTCGCCCTGCTCGTTCACGCCCGACTCGCGCATGATGCCTTCCAGCTGTAAGCCGGCCGTTTTTTCGAGCGAGCGCCTAGAGGAGAGATTGGACACCCGGCAGCCCGTCGCCACGCGGTTCAGCCCTAGCAGCTCAAAAGCCAGGTAAAACAAGTGCGGCTTGGAACCCGGCGTGACGCCGCGCCCGCGCATGTGCCGAAACACGTCGGCGCCGGTCGAGCCGCAGCGCTCGTCCCAGCTATCAACGGTGAGCAGCGCCAGGCCGGCTAGCTCCGAGCCGAGCCGCGAGTAGAAGCCAAAGTTGGTGCGCTGGCCGCCCTCGTAGCGCGGCAGGTAGCTACGAAACAGCTCGGCCAGCATCTCCGGCGAGTCGGGGTAGCCCTGAAACAAGGTGCTCACCTCGGCTAGGTTATCTTCGCCAATGAGGTGCAAGGTAATTGCTCCGGCGCACAGGGCTTTGAACATAAGCAACAAGTAGTTAGCAGCGAAAAGCCACTGCTAAAAATACGTCGCCTAACTTCCGTAACCTACTTTTTGGCGCACCCTGGCGAGTACGCCGGCGCCGTAGGCCTGCGCTTTGCGGGCACCTTCGGCCAGCCGGGCGTCCAGCTCAGGCAGATTCGCCATGTAGTAGTCAAACAGCCGGCGCTCCTCGCCGAAACGCTGCATAATAAGCTCGTAGAGCGCCGTTTTGGCGTGGCCGTAGCCGTAGCCGCCGGCCTCGTAGCGCTGGCGCAGGTCGGCCGTTTCGAGGGGGGTAGCGAGCAGCGAATACAGCTTGAAGGTGACGTCAGTATCGGGGTTTTTGGGTGCTTCGAGCGGCGTGCTGTCCGAGATGATGCTGCGCACGGCTTTCAGCAGCTCCTTTTCGGGCGCAAACACATCGATGATG
>CALMOO010000095.1 GCA_937871705.1 uncultured Hymenobacter sp. | reverse complement strand
ATGGTTACCAGGTCGGGGCCGTTGTCGGCGTAGAGGAGGTTGCCGCGCATGGCCAGGTCCACATTGCCCGGAATGCGCAGGAAGCTCACCGGCCGCGGATTAGCCGGGTCGTGGTTGTCAATGATGTGAATACCCTCAAACTTCTCATTAACAAAGACGTAAGCTCCGCGCAAGTAAATCTTGCCCGCGTTGTGCAGTGGCTGGGGGGGTAGGGCGGCCACCGAGCTCTCCAGCGTGGCGCGGGCCATGAGCAGCGGCCGGTAGCTGGCATACTGCAGGTAAGAATCGTCGGGCTGCGGCTCTTGGTGCGAGCAGGCCAGTAGCGTCAGCAGCCCTACCAAAAGGGCCAAGCCGGGCAGGCGGAGTATAAGTCGGTTCATAAGACAACAAGCAGGAATAAAATGAAGCAGCTACCCCTCGCCCAGCGGCTCGGGTAAAGGGTAGAGCCGGTTATCCGCCAACTAGTTGCATTAATACTCACCTATAATTCATTCTTGTGAGCTGCCTACGAAGCGAGCGCCTCCAGCTGCCGCAAGGCGGGGCCGATGTGCCGCACCAAGTCACCGGCAATGAGCCCGGCTTCGCCGGTTTCGGCGGCGGCTAGGTCGCCGGCGCGGCCGTGGGCCAGCACGGCCAAGCGGGTGGCCAGCAGTGGGTCGAGGCGCTGGTCGGCGCGCAGGGCCAGCACGAGGCCCGTGAGCACGTCACCGCTGCCGCCAGTGCCCATGCCGGGGTTGCCAGTGCCGTTGAAATACACTTGGCCATCGGGGGCGCCAATGGCCGTGTAGGCGCCTTTAAGCACCACCAGGCAGCGGTGTTTTTGGGCGAACGCCCGCAGCAAGTCAAGGCGGTGGTAGTCGTCGCGGGCCTTTTCGGTGAGGCGCGTAAACTCGCCGATGTGGGGCGTGAGCACCGTATTTGCGGGCAGCAAGTCGAGCAATTCGCGGTGCTGGCCCAGCAGATTGAGCGCATCGGCATCGAGTACGAGCGGCACCTGGGCCGTGCGCAGCAATTGTTCGAGCACGGCGCGGCTGGCTGCGTCCTGCCCCAGCCCCGGCCCAATGGCTATGGCCTGGTAAGGCGTCAGCTCGGGCAGTTCGCTGATAAAGTCGGCTTGCGGGTCGGGCAGGCACATGGCCTCGGGGCGGGTGATTTGGATGATGTCGTAGCCGCTGCCAGGCACGCACACCGTCAGCAGCCCTACCCCCCCTCGCAGGCACGCACCGCTGGCCAGCACGGCGGCGCCCATTTTGCCCCGGCTGCCGGCCAGCAGCAAAGCGTGGCCAAAGGTGTTTTTGTAAGCAAACTTCGCACGCCTGGGCAGCTGAATTTCGGCCGGCGCGGCCGATACTCGGGGCCAGCCTTCGGGCTGCGGCTCCGGAAACTGCGTGAGGTGCCAGGGCGTAGGGGCTTGGTCAATAAAGGTTTGGCTCAGGCGAATGTCTTCTA
>CALMOO010000094.1:2182-7890 GCA_937871705.1 uncultured Hymenobacter sp. | reverse complement strand
GGGCTGGAAGCCGCGGAGAAAACCCGGTTTGAACAGCAGATGCAGCTGTTTCTGGCGCGCACCCGCCTCACGGGCATTCAGACGGAGATTGACGACCTGACACGGGTGCTTACGGCGGCATCGGCCGTTATTCCGGTTTTTGGCTTTCCGGGCTGGGAATATCCGACCCTCCACGAAGTGCTGATAGTGCCCGATGCCTGGCAGTTCAAAACCCGCTCCGACCAAGAAGTAAAGCCGTTGGAAGGCACGCTGCTGGGCTCGGTGCAGGGCTTCCAAACTTCGCAGTACATGCGTCTCTCGCGGGCGGCGCTGGTGCAGGGCTTTGCCGACGCCGAGGACCGGCGCAACGTGGGCATTCACGAATTTGCGCACCTCGTGGACCAGGCCGATGGGCAGATTGACGGGGTGCCTGGCGCAGCCCTACCCCCTGCTTTGCGACAAGCCTGGGCCGAGGTGATGCAGCGCGAGCTGGCCGCCATCCGGGCCGGGCACTCCGACATCGATGCTTACGGCGGCACCAACGAAGCTGAGTTTTACGCCGTGGTGAATGAGTATTTTTTTGAGCGCCCCGAGAAGCTGCGCGAAAGTCACCCCGAGCTGTTCGACCTGCTCAGCCAAGCGCTGCACCAGCAGCCTGAGGATACGCTCGGCGCTCGCCCCGGCCACCTCGACCCGCGCCAGTGGCTGCGCCAGGTGCGCACCAAGAAAAAGCTACTGGGCCGCAACTCGCCCTGCCCCTGCGGCTCGGGCAAGAAGTATAAGGATTGCCATTTGGCCAGCGCGGCGTAAGTGCTAAGGAGAGATAGTGAATACCCGTGTAAACTAATTACTTGTAAATAATGGCTACTATTGTAGTTCATTAAACAACTAGCAGTTTACGTTATCACTATTTAGCACTTTTACAACATTGCGTTTTTCTATTTTATTAACAGCACTCGTTTTTGTCAGTTTATTCTGGGGCAGCGTGTGCTGGGCACAAGGTATTTATTACGTTCCAGCACCTAAGGCAGAAGCAGCTTTAACGCCAGGCTCAGTTTATATAGCCCGCATCTTGGATGCACGTTCGCAGCGAGCAAACATGGGCTGGGTAAGGGCTGGGGCGCCACTGCCTATGCCAGCTACTTTCCGAGCGGGAGTATTACCTACGTTGCAGGCTTTTTGCGCTCGGTACGTACCTGGCCAGCCTGGGGCAATACCGCTAGTTATGCGCCTGACCGGATTGGAAATCGCCGAAGAGACCGGCACTATCGAAGTAGCTATGGCTGGGCTGACTGCTGACTTCTACGCTCCTCAGCCAGACAGCACTTACCGGTTAGTCGCCCACTTTGCCCAGACTCGTAAGCAGTCATCGGGCTTCGTTTTTGCGGATGTAACGGGCGGCCACGCTGCCAACATAGGCGCCTTGTTGCTAAGCGCCGCTGCGCAGGCCTGCGACCAGGCGCACTGGCGCACGACTAGTGCAAGCTACCCAGCGGCCTACGTACTGGCGCCGAACGCTGCGCTCACCGAAGTGCTACCCGTGCTGGCTGCTAGCGTTCAGCCCCATGCCGGATTTTATTATTCCATAACTGAGTTTTGGCATAACCAGCCTGTGGAGGCCGAGCTTCCTTTCGTAGAATCACGCCCCTATTTAGGCACCGAATGGGCCGGCGACTACCAGGTTAAACCTTACCATACGACGGCCTTGGGGCAGCATGAGCCTGCTACCGATGCTTGGGGATTTAGTGACGGAAAGGAGTTTTACGTTCGAATGGGTTCGGACTTCTATCCGCTTAAGCGGCAAGGCTCAGGCTTCGTTTTCTATGGAAGCACAGGCACGAATCCCGTATTGCATTCAGCTGTTAACGCAGTTGCGATTGCCACTATTGCCAGTGGTAACGGGGGCGTGATTAGCACTAACCCCGAACACCGCGTGCTATACCGCTTAAGCCTACTAACCGGTGTTATCAGTATGGACCAGCCCGCTGGTGCTAATAGCCCAGCCCCAGCCGTGCGGCCTACGCACGTGTTCGTGTACCGGCCCCGCAGCGCCAAAGGCCCTGCCGTGCGCATCCGCTTAGGAGAAGAGCAAACCATTGAGGAGTTAGCAGCAGGTAATTTTCTCTCTTTTTCGCCTGGCAGCGACCAGCCGCTGCGCGTGTACTTCGTGCCTGCATCAGGCCCCGAAACATATTTAACCGTCACGCCTACTTCGGAGGCACCTACTTACCTAGAATGCCAGCCCAAATTAGCGCAGCCATTGCACCAAGTTGCCGATAAAGCAGGTGAAGCAGCCCTAAATAAATTGGCTACTAATTAGCAAGCATAGGATAGGCCGGTAAGAAGCAGTACTAAATACTATATAAATATTCATAGTAAAAGGAATACCGGTGAGGTTCAGTTGCTATTTTAGCAGTTGAACCTCAACCTTTTCTCTTTTTCTATGAAAACTACTGCTCCTTGGCTGCTCTTGCTGCTGGCGCTGCTGGCCCTACCCCACCCTGGCGCGGCCCAGAACGCGCAGCCCGCGCTTATCGACCGTGAGCTGCTGTTTGGCGACCCCGAGATTTCGGGTGGGCAGCTCTCGCCCGATGGCCGGTTTTTGTCGTTTATCAAACCTTATAATGGCACCCGCAACATCTGGGTAAAAGGCCTGAAGGAGCCCTTTGCCAGCGCCCGGCCCATGACCAACGACCAGGCCCGGCCGGTGCGCAACTACTTCTGGAGCCGCGATGGCAAGTACCTGCTGTACTCGCAGGACAAGGGCGGCGATGAGAACTTCAATATCTACGCCGTGGACCCGGCCGCCGCGCTGCCTGCGGGCCAGGCCGTGCCCACCGCCCGCGACCTGACGGGGCTCAAGGGCGTGCGCGTAATTATCTACAACGTGCCGCTGACCGACCCGAATACGCTGTATATCGGCCTCAACGACCGCGACAAGGCCTGGCACGACTTGTATAAGCTGAACTTGGCTACTGGCCAGAAAACGCTGGTGCGCCAGAACAATGAGCGCATCACAGACTGGGTGTTTGACTGGACCGACCAGCTGCGCCTGGCTTCGCGCTCGAACGCCGATGGCAGCACCGAGTGGCTGCGCGTGAGCGGCGAGCAGCTGACACCCTTCTACCGCACTACCCTCGACGAGGCCAGCAGCGTGGCGGGCTTCGCCAAAGACAACCAGCACATTTACCTGACTACCAACAAGGGCGCCGCCCGCGACCGCTCGGAAATAGTGCTGCTCGACCCAGCCACGAGCGCCGAAAAGCCCTTCGCCACCGACCCGCTGCACCGCGTCGATGCCGGCGAGCTGGTGCTATCAGAGAAAACGCACGAGCCGATTCTGGTAGATTATACCGACGACCGGCTGCGGCGGGTGTGGCTCGACAAAAGCTTTGAGCAGGACTTCAAAACGGTGGCGGCCAAGCTGCCCGGCCTTGATGTGCTGCCGGTGTCTAACACTACCGATGAGCGGCTGTGGCTGCTGAGCGCCACGGATGCTACCCACCCCAGCGCGGCTTATCTGTTTGACCGCCAGACCAAGCAGCTCACCCAGCAGTACCAGACCCGGCCCAAGCTGCCGGTGGCCGACCTGGCGCCCATGACGGTGGTGCGCTACAAGTCGTCGGACGGCCTGGAGGTGGCGGCCTACCTGACTTTGCCGAAGGGGGTAGGGGCCAAGAACCTGCCGGTTATCGTTTTCCCACACGGCGGGCCCTACGCTCGCGATGTCTATGGCTACAATACCTACCACCAGTTTCTAGCCAACCGCGGCTACGCGGTACTCTCGCCTAACTTCCGGGCAAGCACCGGCTACGGCAAGAAGTTTCTGAACGCCGGCAACCACGAGTGGGGCCAGAAAATGCAGGACGACCTGACCTGGGGCGTGAAGTACCTGGTGGCCCAAGGCATTGCCGACCCCAAGCGTGTGGGCATCATGGGTGGCTCGTACGGCGGCTACGCCACGCTGGCAGGGGTAGCGTTTACGCCCGATGTGTACGCGGCTGCGGTGGCCATTGTGGCGCCATCCAACCTCATTACGCTGCTCAATTCCATTCCGCCCTACTGGGAGCCCATGCGCAAGCAATTTTATGAGCGTATGGGCGACCCCACCACCGAAGCCGGCAAGGCGCAGCTGCTGCGCCAGTCGCCGCTGACCTCGGCCGCTAAAATCAAGACGCCGCTCATGGTGGTGCAGGGCGCCAACGACCCGCGCGTGAACAAGGCCGAAGCCGACCAGATTGTCATTGCCCTGCGCGACCGCAACTACCCCGTGCAGTACCTGCTGGCCCCCGACGAAGGCCACGGCTTTGCCCGCCCCGTGAACAACCTGGCGATGGTTGCGGCCTCCGAAAAATTTCTGGCTCAGTACCTGCACGGCCGCTACCAAGAAAGCATGACGCCCGCCGTAGCCCAGCGCCTGGCCGAGATTACCGTTGACCCCAAGACAGTGACACTGGCCCCGCCGAGCACGGCGAGCAAGTAGACGAGAAAAGCCTACTATAAAGAACGTCATGCCGACGCCAGAAAGCAGCGCTACCACGTTATCAACTCATTGAAGCGGTAGCGCCGCTTTCTGGCGTCGGCATGACATTATTTTTATCGTCCCAAAGCCGGCTGCCTTTATACCAGCTCCACGGCTGGGTCCCAGTACAGCTTCTTAAATTCGACCACCACATCGTCCTCTACCCGCACGCCTTCGGCTTCGAGGCGCTCCTGCATGGCGGAGGGGGTAGGAAAATGGTGGCGCCCCGTGAGCTGCCCCAGCCGATTCACAACGCGGTGGGCAGGCACGGCGCCCTCCTGGCGCAGGGTGGCCGCATCGAGGTTGGCGGCCATGAGGGCGTAGCCCACGGCCCGCGAGCCGTGCCGGGCACCTAAATAATGCGCGATGGCGCCGTAGCTCGTGACGCGGCCCGGCGGAATGAGGCGCGTGACTTCGTGCACGTCGGCAAAGTAGTTGCGCTCGGTGGGGGGGGTAGGCGGCACGGCGGCACTCGGCAAGGTGGCGGGCTTTTTCATGGGCTGAAATTAAGTAAGTAGCGCGACGTGCAACCAAAGGCGGGCACCTGCGTCCTTCTCCCTTGCTGAACCCAAAGTCTGTGCGGCCCGTTGTGCGGGCTTACGCAGGCGTTGGGCTGGGGTGCTGCTTTGTTGGCTTTTAGCTGAGCAGCACCTACTTACTTTTAATTCGTGCTCTTGCAAGGCTTCTTGACCCACCCTTTCTCTTTTATGCGTTTTTCGACTTCGGCTTGCCTGTCCTCGGCCCTTGGTGCCCTGGCCCTACTCGCCGCCTGCCACGCCAAACCCGACGACGCCAAGGGCGGCAAAGACGGCAAGGATGCCAAGAAAAACAACGGCCCGGCCCTCGTTGATGTGCTCGTGGCCCGGCCTTCCTCGGTCAGCGACTCAGTGGAGGCCAACGGCACGGTGGTCGCTAATGACTACGTGGAGCTGCACCCCGAGGTCAGCGGCCGCCTCACGGCCCTCAACGTGCAGGAAGGCCGCCGCGTGAGCAAAGGCACCGTCATTGCCCGCATCAACGATGCCGACCTGCGGGCCCAGCTCGCCAAAACCAACGCCTTGTTGCAAGTTGCTAATCTATCGGTCAACCGCTTGCAGCAGCTCTTGAAGGTGCAGGGCGTAAACCAGGCCGACTACGACCTGGCCGTGAGCCAAGTAAAAAGCAACCAGGCCGACGCCGCCTACACGCAGGCTTTGCTGGCTAAAAC
>CALMOO010000094.1:0-2172 GCA_937871705.1 uncultured Hymenobacter sp. | reverse complement strand
GATTATTCGGGCGCCGTTTACCGGGATAATGGGCCTGCGCCAGGTGAGTCCCGGCGCCTACGTCACGCCCGCCACCATCATTGCTACCCTGCAGGCCGACAACAAGTTGAAGGTGGACTTTACACTTCCCGAGAACTACAGCTCGCTCGTGCAAACCGGCTCGGTAGTGACGGTGAGCTTTGCGGGCGGCCAGCAGCGCCGCTACCAGGCCACCGTGCAAGCTCAGGAAAGCCAGGTAAACCAAACCACCCGCAACCTGACCGTGCGCGCCCTGCTGCCGGCCGGCGTGCAAGTCAGCCCCGGCACCTTTGCCCGCGTGAGCGTGAGCACCGGCGCGGCGCGGCGCAGCGTATTGCTGCCTACCAACGCCATCATGCCCGGCGACATGTCGGACCAAGTGGTGGTAGTGAAGCACGGCAAAGCCGTGATGACTAATATCAAAACCGGCGACCGCCAGAACGATAAAATTGCCGTCGTCAGCGGCCTCGCTGCCGGCGACTCAGTGGTGACAAATGGGGTGCTCTTCACCCAGCCCGGCAAGCCGGTAAAAGTGCGCAGTGCCAAGCAGGCGCTTGATTAGTAGCCAACTAGCAGTCCCTACCCCCCTTGGGCCCAGGAAGTGGCCCAAGCGGTTTTTGAATAATACGTTATGAATATCTCCGAGCTATCCCTGAAGCGGCCCGTGCTGGCAACGGTCTTCAACCTGCTGCTGCTGCTATTTGGGGGGGTAGGGTTTTCGTTTTTGGCCCTGCGCGACTACCCGGCCATCGACCCGCCTATTATCAGCGTGAGCACCTCGTACACTGGGGCCAATGCCGATGTTATTGAAAACCAGATAACTGAGCCGCTCGAAAAGCAGATTAACGGCATTCCGGGCATCAAGTCGATTACGAGTAGCAGTTCGCTGGGGTCGAGCAACATCACTGTTGAGTTTAACCTCGATGTGAACCTGGAAGCCGCCGCATCCGACGTGCGCGACAAGGTGGGGCAGGGCGTGCGCTCGCTCCCTCAGGATATTGACGCGCCGCCGGTGGTGTCGAAATCGGATGCTAACTCCGACAACATCCTCATTCTGGCCGTGCAAAGCCGCACCAAGAGCCTGATGGACCTGAGCGACTTTGCGGAAAACAACCTGCAACAACGCTTCCAGACTATCAATGGCGTGTCGGCCATCAACATCTTCGGCCAGCAGCGCTACTCGATGCGCCTGTGGCTCGACCCAGCCAAGATGGATGCCTTCCAGGTGTCGTTTACCAACGTGCAGCAGGCCCTGAACGCGGAAAATGTGGAGGTGCCGGCCGGCAAAATTTACGGCGGCAACACCGAGCTGACCATCCGCACCATGGCGCGCTTCTCGACGGAGGCGCAGTTTCGCGACCTCATTCTGCGCGAAGACGCCCACGGCATCGTGCGCCTCGGCGACGTGGCCCGCGTGGTGCTCGGCCCCGAGAGCTACGAGCAGGCCTGGAAGCTAAACGGCGCCTCGGCCGTGGGCCTGGCTATCGTGCCGCAGCCGGGCGCCAATTACGTGGAGATTGCCGACGAGTTCAATAAGCGCCTGGCTGAGGTGCAGAAGGAAAATAAGTCCGACATTCAGATGCGCGTCATTATTGACAACACCAAGATTGTCCGCAACTCTATCGACGAAGTAATCGAAACCCTGATTATTTCCTTCGGCCTGGTAGTGCGGGTTATTTTCTTCTTTTTCCGCAACTGGCTCACGGCGCTGCGTCCGCTCATTGATATTCCGATTTCGCTGGTCGCCACGTTTTTCGTGATGTACTTGGCGGGCTTTACCATCAACATCCTGACGTTGCTGGGCATCGTGCTGGCTACCGGCCTGGTAGTGGACGATGGTATCGTGGTGACGGAGAACATCTTCCGTAAGCTAGAAGAAGGCATGGACATTAAACGGGCGGCGCTGGAAGGCAGCAAGGAAATCTTCTTTGCCGTTATTTCCACCTCGCTCACGCTGGCGGTGGTATTTCTGCCGGTGATTTTCCTGCAAGGCTTCACCGGGCGTTTGTTCCGTGAGTTTGGGGTGGTAGTAGCCGGCGCGGTGCTGATTTCGGCGTTCGTGTCGCTCACCATCACGCCGGTGCTCAACGTGGTGCTGCACCGAGAAAGCGATAGCAAGAGCGGCAGCGGGCACGGCAAGCTGTACGATAAAAC
>CALMOO010000093.1 GCA_937871705.1 uncultured Hymenobacter sp. | reverse complement strand
GCAAACAGGCCGGGTAGGGGCTGGCCGACGGCGTCGAGCACCCGGCCTTGGAGGTCGGTGTGCAGGCCGCCGAGGGTTTTGCGGGTGATGATGTGCAGGCGCACGGCGATGAGTGGCCCATTAGCTGGGTCGAGCAGAGCGTGGGGCTTGGCCGTGCGGATGAGGCGGTCGCCCAGGTACTTGCGAGCACCGCGCACGGCCGTCAGCTGCGCGTCTTTGCCGAAAGGATTGGTCAGCTGGCGGTCACGGTTCTCGATTTCGGCTTGCAGCGCGGCCAGGTCGAGCAGCGGCTCGGGCGTGAGGGCATTCATGCCGCGCACCAAGTCGGGCAGGTTATTTCTAACCACAAAGTCGGCGCCTTTTTCAATGAAAGCCCGCAGCGGCGGCGTGCCACCGCCGCGCACCCGGCCCAGCGTTTGGCGGATGCTTTTATTTGTCAAATCCGGGTTTTGCTCGGAGCCGGAGAGGGCGAATTCTTTCTCAATAATCTTCTGCGTAAGAATAAACCAGGTGTAGTCGTAACCCGTTTTTTGGATGTGGGCCAGCGTGCCCAGCGTGTCGAAGCCGGGGTAGAGCGGGCTCGGCAGGCGCCGCCCCCGCGCATCAAACCACAGCGACGACGGCCCCGGCAAGATGCGGATGCCGTGCATGGGCCAGATGGGGTCCCAGTTCTGAATGCCCTCGGTGTAGTGCCACATGCGGTCGGAGTTGATGAGCTGGCCACCCGCGGCTTCGGTGATGCCCAGCATCCGGCCATCGACGTGGGCCGGCACGCCCGAAAGCATGTTTTTTGGCGGTTCGCCGAGCTGGGCGGGCCAGTTGCGCCGCACCAGCTCGTGGTTGCCCCCAATGCCGCCCGCCGTCACGATAACGGCCTCGGCGCTCAGCTCAAACTCGCCTACCCCCTCGCGGCTGCTCGATGCGCCGCGGGCTACGTCACTGGCTGCCAGCACGTCGCCGCGCACGCCGGTTACTACCCCGTTGGTGAGCACCAGTTCATTTACCCGGTGTCGAAACCTGAACGTGAGCAAGCCCTTGGCCTCGGCGGCGCGGGCCTGGGCAATGAACGGGGCCACTACCCCCGGCCCAGTGCCCCAGGTCACGTGGAAGCGCGGCACCGAGTTGCCGGGCGCGCTGGCGCCGGCCCCGCCACGCTCAGCCCAGCCCACTACCGGAAAAAACCGGATGCCGCGCTCGCGCAGCCAGCTCCGCTTTTCGCCGGCGGCCCATTGCACGTAGGCCTCGGCCCACTGGCGGGGGTAGTAATCCTCGGGCCGGTCGAAGCCCGCCGTGGCCAGCCAGTCGTGCCAGGCCAGGTCAAAGCTGTCGCGGATGCCCAGCCGCCGCTGCTCGGGCGAATTCACCAGAAATAAGCCACCAAACGACCAAAAAGCTTGGCCACCAAGGTTCTGCTCGGGTTCCTGGTCTAGCACCAGTACTTTCCTGCCTGCCGCCGTGGCTTCGGCGGCGGCCACAAGGCCCGATAGCCCCGCCCCGATGACGAGAACGTCGGCAGAAGTTGGCGTTTGCATGTAGCTAATATACTCGGCAGGCCTGTTAGGTAGTCGGCACGCACACTATTCTAGCGGCCGGATTGTTATGTTTGCGCTACTACACTATCAGTTTTAACTCGCGCTTCTATGATTCACTTTCAAGAATTTACTTTGGCCAACGGTTTGCGCTGCTTGGTACACGAGGACTTTACTACCCCCCTGGCCGTGCTCAACGTGCTCTACGATGTGGGCTCGCGCGATGAGGAACCCAGCCGCACGGGTTTTGCACATCTATTTGAGCACTTGATGTTTAGCGGCTCGATAAATGTGCCTAGCTACGACGAGCCACTGCAAAAAGTAGGCGGCGAAAACAACGCCTTCACCTCGCAGGACATCACCAATTACTACCTCTCGCTGCCAGCGGCTAACATTGAAACTGGCTTTTGGCTTGAAAGCGACCGCATGCTCGACCTGGCTTTCTCCGAGAACGGCCTCGATGTGCAGCGCAAGGTGGTAGTAGAGGAATTCAAGCAGAGCTACCTCAACCAGCCTTACGGCGACGTGTGGCTGAAGCTCAAGCCCCTAGCCTACCAGCAGCACCCCTACCAGTGGAACACCATTGGCAAGGAAATCAGCCATATCGAAGACGCCGAGATGGCCGATGTGCGCGCCTTCTTCCAGAAGCATTACGCCCCCCAAAATGCCGTGCTGGTGGTGGCCGGCGGCGTATCTTTTGAAAAAGTAAAAGAGCTGACGGAGAAGTGGTTTGGTCCCATTCCCGGCGGGCCGAGCTACGAGCGCCAGCTCCCCCAGGAGCCCGTACAGACTGAAGCTCGCTACGCCGAAACCACGGCGGCGGTGCCGCTGTCGGCGCTCTACAAAGCCTACCACGCGCCCGCCCGCCTCGACCCGCGCTACCACGCCGTGGATTTGCTGGCCGATTTGCTGGGCCGCGGCAAGTCGTCGCGCCTGCACCAGAAGCTGGTGAAGGAGCAGGAGCTATTCAATAACATCTCGGCCTCGCTGACTGGCGCTCTCGACCCTGGCTTGCTCGTAATCAGCGGCAAGCTCAACGTGGGCGTGACACTCGAAGCCGCCGACCGCGCCGTAGAAGCCGTAGTGGCTGAGCTGCTGCGCGAAGACGTGCCCGCCGCCGAGCTCGACAAAGTGAAAAACCAGGCCGAAACCGGGATGGTTTTCGGCGAAATTGAGCTGCTAAACCGCGCGCTGGCCCTGGCCATCGGCAAGCTGCTTGGCAATGCCAACCTCGTAAACGAGGAGCCCGCTCAGCTGCAAGCCGTGACACCCGCCGCCGTGCGCCAGGCCGCCGAACTGGTGCTACGCCCCGAAAATTGCAGCACCCTCTACTACCGCGCCGCCGAAGGCGAAGAAGCACAAAAAGAGGAAGCAGAAAGCGCCGCCACCGCTTAAGCAGCAATAGAAATGCAAAAGCCGGGGAGCAGCCAGCAAGTAGTGCTTGCTGCCGCTCCCCGGCTTTTTTGCGTAGGAGGGGGGTAGGAAACGTGCGGGTGAGTCGTCGAGAGCAATGTCCAGCACGTTGCCGAGCAATTATTTAGGCGTATTAAGCGTAGCGTTGCTCTTGGTGGGCTTGGTAACCTGGCCATCATAGTTGGTAGTATTCTTGCCACCCGCGTTTGGCGTGACAATGGGCTGGCCGGGGGCGGCGTAGCCAGACTGGTCTTTGCCGTTGTCGTTGGTGCCGCGCAGGGGGTCGGCGCGGCGAGCAGCGGCCGACGTATTGCTGACCTGGCGCGGAGCGGCCGCTTTTTTGGTAGTCGCTCGGTGAGCCGACGAGCTAGCGGTAGGCGTGGTTTGGGCCGATGCAGTAGCCGCCACCAGGGCTAAACCCAGCAAAGGCAAATGGAAGGAACGAAGCATAAGGAAAGCTGAAAAAGTAAGCGAAGAGCCAGCGGAGGCCGGCACGGATTCGCTTACGTACGCAAAACGGCCACGAAGGGCTAGCTCCGTGGCCGTTAGGCTTGTTTGCGGAAAGGAAGGCGAGAAAGCGTTGGGTGCTTAGCGCGGCGTGGGCAGGGTAGTGCCACTAGCGGCGGCAGGAGCGGTGCGGTGCAGCGGGTGGCCATCGTAGTCGGTGGTTACGCCGTGGCCCACTTGGTTGACGGGCATGCCGGGCGCTGCCGACAGGTTAGTGCGGGGATGGTACAGCACGTCGTCCTGGGGCAAGTTTGCTGGCTCATCGCTCCAGCCGGTCCAGCCTGGTTGGGCAGTGGGGGTAGCCAGCGCAACGGCGTTGCTGGTAGCGGCAGCCTTAGTAGCAGCCGTCTTGGCGGCAGCTTCGGCAGCGCGGCGCTCGCGGGCTGTGAGCGTGCGGCCGGTAACGGCCGACTTTTGGGGAGCGACTTTCGCTACCGGGGCAACGGGCAGCGCTTGGGCAGAAACGGCTTCGCTGAAGAAGACTAGGCCCAGAACAGAGAGAAAGAGTCGGCGTACCATAAGTGAAGAGAGGTATAAAGTGGGGGAGTGAGGGGGTAGTTGCTGCAAAGCCTTTTGCAAAGGCAGTGCCAGTTTTAGAGCAACGTGGCCGGCCCGCAGTTTGGTATTCAAACAGCCAGTTTTGGCCCGGCGCTGGGTTCTGTACCTTTGCAGGTATCATGCAGGAATCTATTACGAGCCTGGCCGCCGAAGTGGCCGCCGCCGACGTTAGCAGCACCGCCGCCCTCGACCAGTTTCGCCTTCTTTACCTCGGCCGCAAGGGCCGCCTGGCCGACCTTTTCGACCAGCTCAAGACCGTGCCCGCCGAAGACCGCCGCGCCATTGGGCAGCAGCTCAACGGCCTTAAGCAGCAGGCCCAGGCCCGCTTCGACGAGGCGCAGGCTGCTCTCGAAGCCGCTTCGGCCAACGAGCCCGCCGACGCTAGCTTCGACTACACCCTACCCCCTGTGCCGCACGCGCTAGGCACCCGGCACCCCCTCAACCTGGTGCGCGAGCAAATGCTGCGCATCTTCGCCCGCATTGGCTTTGCGGTAGCCGAAGGCCCAGAGATTGAGGACGATTGGCACAACTTCACGGCCCTCAATTTCCCCGAAAACCACCCGGCCCGCGACATGCAGGACACGTTTTTCGTGGAGCCCGCGCCCGGCGCTGAGGTAGCGCAGCCGCACTTGCTGCGCACCCACACCAGCACCGTGCAAGTGCGCGTGATGGAAAACGAGCCCCTACCCATCCGCCGCGTGATGCCCGGCCGCGTGTTCCGCAACGAAGCTATTTCGGCGCGGGCGCACATGATGTTCCACCAGGTAGAAGGCATCTATATTGATGAAAACGTGAGCTTTGCCGACCTCAAGCAGACGATTTATTACTTCGTGCGGGAGATGTTTGGCGAGGAGATTAATATCCGTTTCCGGCCGAGCTACTTCCCCTTCACCGAGCCGAGCGCCGAAATCGACATTACCTGCCTCATCTGCAAGGGCGCGGGCTGCAACATCTGCAAGGGCTCGGGCTGGGTCGAAATCGGCGGTAGCGGCATGGTAGACCCCGCCGTGCTCGAAAACTGCGGCATCGACTCCGAAAAATACTCGGGCTACGCCTGGGGCATGGGCATCGAGCGCATCACCATGCTCAAGTACCAAGTGAAAGACCTGCGCCTGTTCACCGAAAACGACGTGCGCTTCCTGCGGCAATTTGAGGCGCAGTAGTCATACTTAATTAGCTAGCCCTATTTTCGGAGGAAACCCTAACCGACCAAGCCGTGTTGCCCGGTTTCTCTTCGCTCTAAGCTTATTACAACAAGCCGAAGCCGGAAGGCTCAAAAGAAAAGAACTATACCTACTTATTCGCCTAGTCAGCCCGCGTAGCGGGCGTATCCGCGAAATCTGTTAAATCCGTTAAATCTGCGGTTGTGAAAGTTAGAACTCTTAAACAAAACAAAGTCAACGTTATAACGCTGGGCTGCTCCAAAAACCTCGTCGATTCGGAGGTGCTTATGGGCCAGCTCAAAGCCAACGACTTTCTGGTGACGCACGAGGCGAAGAAGTCGGACGCTAATATCGTGATTATCAATACTTGTGGCTTTATCGACAACGCTAAGCAGGAAAGCATCGATACCATCTTGCGCTACGCGGATGAGAAAGAGGCCGGCAAGCTTGAGAAACTGTACGTGACGGGCTGCCTCTCGCAGCGCTATAAGGACGAACTAGAGGTGGAGATTCCGCAAGTCGATGCCTACTTCGGCACGTTGGAATTGCCCCAGATGCTGAAGGTGCTGGAAGCCGACTACAAAAAGGAATTAGTGGGCGAGCGCCTGCTCACTACCCCCAAGCACTACGCATACTTCAAAATCGCGGAGGGCTGCAATCGGCCGTGCTCGTTCTGCGCCATCCCGCTGATGCGCGGCAAGCACGTGGACCGGCCCATGGAGGACCTCGTGACCGAGGCCAAGCGCCTCGTGGGCATGGGTACTAAGGAACTGATTCTCATTGCCCAGGACTTGACGTACTACGGCCTGCAAGCCTACGGCGAGCGCAAGCTGCCCGAACTGCTAGAGCGCCTGAGTGACGTGAGCGGCGTAGACTGGATTCGGCTGCAATACGCCTACCCCTCCCAGTTTCCGCTGGCGGCCTTGGATGTGATGCGCGAGCGCGACAATATCTGCCGCTACCTGGATATGCCGTTGCAGCATATTTCGGATAACATGCTGAAAACTATGCGCCGCGGCATCACCGGCCGCCGCACTAAGGAGCTGGTGCGCGAGATTCGCGACCGGGTGCCGGGCATTGCGCTGCGCACGACGCTCATCGCGGGCCACCCCGGCGAGACGGAGCACGACTTTGAGGAGCTGTGCGAGTTTGTGCAGGAATCGAAGTTCGAGCGGTTGGGCATCTTCACGTATTCGCACGAAGAGAATACGCACTCGCACACCTTGGTTGACGATGTGCCAGCCGAAGTGAAGCAGGAGCGCGCCGACCGCATCATGGGAATTCAGCAGCAGATTTCGCTGGACTACAACGAGTCGCGCGTGGGCCAAACGTACACCGTACTCTTCGACCGGCTCGAGGGCGGCTATTACGTGGGCCGCACCGAATTCGACTCGCCCGAAGTTGACAATGAAGTATTGGTGCTGGCCACCAACGACTTGCACATCCCGCAGGGCAGCTTCGCTAAGGTGCACATTACCGGCGCGTCAGACTTCGACTTGTACGGCGAAATCGTGCGTTAGTCATTCCCTAAGCCGTCATGCTGAGCCCCGCGAAGCATCTCTACTGCCTCGTCCATCGGTACGGTAGAGATGCTTCGCGGGGCTCGGTATGACGGCTTAGGGGACTACTGCCAGCATCAATTCCTAACTTTTCGGGCCGCGCCGGGTTTTGGGCTGAATTTCGCGCTCCTTTTTCCTTTCGCGCTCATGGCTGCTGCCGACTGTACTACCCTGCCCTACGCCGCCACTGGCGCGTTTTCGGGCCTGCTCACCGACTACCTGGCCCAGAAACCAGCCTTGGCGCCCTTCTACCACCGCTTCCCGGAGTTGGGGGCTTTTCGAGCACAAATCGACGAAAAGAAGGCCGCCTACCCCCCCCAAGCGCGTCAACGCCTGGTGGCCGACCTGCGCGCCCAATACGCCGAGCTAGGCGAACCGGTGCCGCCCGCCGTGGCTGCCAACCTGGACTTGCTGGCCAAAGACACTACGTTTACCATCACGACGGGGCACCAGCTCAACCTATTTACTGGTCCGTTATACTTTGTATATAAGATAGTTACGGCCATCAAGCTAAGTCGGGAGCTGAAGGCCGAATACCCGGACTACGACTTCGTGCCGGTGTACTGGCTGGCTACGGAAGACCACGATTTTGCCGAAATCAACCACTTCCAGCTCTTTGGCAAAACGTATAGCTGGGCTGGGCCAGGCGGCGAGGCCGGCCTGGGCGGGCCGGTGGGCCGCCTACCCCTCACGGGCCTTGCAGAGGAACTGCTGAGCCAGCTGCCGCCCGAGGTGCCCGCCGCTTTCCGCGCTGCTTATGCCGGCAATGCTACGCTAAGCGAGGCTACTCGCCGCCTGGCCACTAGCTTGTTTAGCGCGTATGGCCTTGTTTGTCTCGATGCCGACCGACCCGCCTTGAAGCAGGCGCTCAAGCTAGTTATCATACAAGAGATTAAGCAGCAGCTCTCTAACCAGGCGGTGCAGGCTACCAATGCCCAGCTCGCGGCGGCGGGCTACAAGCCGCAGGTGTACTCGCGGCCGCTCAACTTGTTCTTTCTCACCGACGAAGGCAAGCGCGAGCGCCTGGAGCCCGACACTACCCCCGGCGCCGACTGCACCCAAGTGACGGTGCGCGGCACCAGCCGCTGCCACTCGCAGGCCGAGCTGCTGGCCCTGGCCGAAAGCGAGCCCGAGCGCTTTAGCCCTAACGTGGTGCTGCGGCCGGTGTATCAGGAGCTATTGATGCCCAACCTCTGCTACATCGGCGGTGGGGCCGAGGTGGCGTACTGGTTTCAGCTGAAGGACGTATTCGACCAGCTCGGCGTGCCCTACCCCATTGTGCTGCCGCGTAACTCGGCCATGTACGTGAGCCGCGCCAACCTCGGCAAGCTGCGCAAGCTGGGCCTGAGCACCCTGGATATTTTCAAGCCGCTTGCCGAATTGAAAAAGCAAGTAGGAGCCACTTTGGGCCAGGAAGAAGTAAGCCTGCAAGCCCAGCAGCAGGCGCTGGCCGCCGCCTACCAGCAGGTACAGGACCTGGCTCAGCGTCTCGACCCTACGCTGGTAAAAGCCGTGGCCGCCGAAGCGCAGAAAGCCGCGGGCAGCCTCGCGGGCCTCGAAAAGCGCCTTAGCAAAGCCGCCGAAGCCAAGCACGAAACTGCTTACTCGCAGCTCACTGCCCTGAAAGAAAAGCTCTTTCCGGATGGCGGCTTGCAGGAGCGCACCGACAACGTGCTGAGTGTGCTGCTGAATAACCCTGACTTTATTGAGCAGCTGATGCAGTGCTTCGAGCCGCTGAAGCTGGAGTTTGCGGTGGTAGAGGAGGGATAAGCTGCAACCGTGCACCCGTTGCCGCTAGCTTAGCGTAAGGTAAGTTTGGGGCCATTCTAGCCGCCCTACCCCCTATGTTCGACTTCACCCAGCAACCCCACCGCCGCCACAACCCACTGCTTGATGAGTGGGTGCTCGTTTCGCCCCACCGCGCCAAGCGCCCCTGGCAGGGCCAGCAGGAAAAATCGGAAGTGGAGGTGCGCCCCACCTACGACCCAACCTGCTACCTG
>CALMOO010000092.1:4007-6825 GCA_937871705.1 uncultured Hymenobacter sp. | reverse complement strand
ACGAGTGCCTGAATGTGCATTGGTTTTTGTCGCTGACCGATGCGCAGGAGAAAATTGAACACTGGCGCCAAGAATACAAGGGCTTTCGGCCCTACAGCTCGTTGCAGAATTTAACGCCCGATGAGGTAGTGGCTGCCGCCACCACCGTCGAGCTTCAGAACGCCTGATACTCTACTTTCAACCGGCTCAGTAATTGGGAGGAGGTCAAAGCGACTTAACCTCTGCTAACTACTGGCTTACCGAACGGGGAAGCGTACAGGCAGCAGTGGCAATGCCTTCTTCCAGCAGCGTCTTGGCTTTGCTGCCCTTACCGCAGCCACTGCTGCCTTGAACTTCGTCTTGTTTGCCCGAGCAGCACGACGCATTCAGTAATAGCTTGGCAGCATGAATAAGTTGTTACTTACCACTTCACTAGATGCCCTCTCTTCTGATTAAATCAAGCAGCCGATGTTAGTACCCTCGCTTACGGTCATCGATGTTCAACAGGAGAGTCAAGGAATTGACTGCTATAAGAACATTCCTGTTTCGCTGGTGAATGACCATGTAATACGGCTCAGTATCATGACCGAGCCGTAGGCATGGCATTTCCACCCAAATAGCGATGAAGTCTTTTTGGGAGTGGAGGGGGTATTGTGTATTGACTTGGAAGAGCGAACCGTAGAGCTGGCTCCCGGACAATTGTTTGCTATTCCTGCGACTGTCAAGCACCGGACACGCCCGCAGGGGAGCGGTCGGTAAACTTGACATTTGAACTTGCCGGAATGAAAAATATTCAGCTTTAGCCATATTTTCATTCTAATCGAAAGCCCAGTTTAAATAGACTAAGCTTTCTTGTATAACTCAAAAGGCTGTTCTCACTGTTAGTTAAACGCCACTGTCTCGCACAAGCCAATACCAGTGCGAGGCAATAAGCCGGCGTCTGCTAAAGGTTGCGGTTTTCAGTAGGAATCCCTGCTCAAAAACCCTTGCAATATCGTCAGAGCTGATGCTGAGCTCACTTGGCGAGTTGTCTAAGGCCCATAGTAAGAGTGTTGCACCAGGACCCAACAGTCGGTAGGCTTCGGCCACGTACTTTGCTTGACCAATTTGGTCTAGGCAGTGAAAGCACCCGACGTCCAAGCCAGCGTCGAACGGGCCAGCCAGCATTTCCAGGTTGGTTACATCGCCGACCAGGAACGTGGGCTGGTGTTCCGCATTTGCCACGCGTTTGGTTGCTTTTTCATAGCTACGGCCGAGAAGTCAACCCCGGTAGCAGCGATGCCTTGGTCGGCCAGGTAGGAGGAAAACCGACCCAGTCCGCATCCCAACTCCAGCGATGTCTTGGGCTGGGTATGAGCGACAAGTTGTTTCAATTCGTTGGGAATGCGGACGTCGCTCCAAGCCCAATGCAGAAAGAATGAGTGGTAGATGTTGTCAAACTCTGTGCTGGTGAAGGGAGCCTCTGATTTTGTGTCCATGGCAGGAGGGGTGTTTGTTAACGCGTCTCAATAAGGATGAAAAGGAGCGCTAGGCAGCCGGTAGTGGGCCGTGGTGCGATTTAGAAGTAAGGACGCGCCTTGCCTAGAAATACTTTGGAGTATTAGCGCGAGAAAAGGGCTAGTATCTGCTCATACTTAAGCTGACCCCGACTATGACGAGGCAGTGCAAGGCGAGTTTGCGGATAGTTTCACCGATAGCGAAAGTATGCAGGCGCCTAGCCAGGAGTGGTCCGCTCGCAAGCAGAAGTAAGGAAAAGAGAAAAGCCCTCGGCCTTAGTAGGTCGGGGGCTTTGGTTTGGGCGAAGTGCGGCAACCTTGTATCTAGTGCACCTCATTGAGGGTGATGCAGCTTTTTCTGACTTTTGTAGCTATGCTGAGAGATCCCGCTACGCTAACTAGCCCCACTTAAGCAGCTTGCTGAACAAACTAACGAAGCGGGAGTTACTGCCTGCTTCAGGAGCATAGTTATAGTCTTGGCGCAAGTATGTTTCTACCGCTAGGGCGGCCCGACGAGATAAGGCATCGTGCTGCGGCGTAGTGCGGTAAACGAGGCTAAGCGAAGGAGCGGAGAAGGAGCGAGTAACCACCTGCGTAGACTAAATTGAATGATTGATAGACAAACATATAAATAATTTTTCAAGTATCAGTATTCATAGTCGATAAATCATATAAATAGTCACGCCACGGCTAGTATTTCGGTGTATAAGCCAACTACGCCACCTGCTGCATTTTCGCAACAGTCCGGTAGAAGGTGTGCCGAGCTTGCTAGCCGCGAATCTTGATGCAAAAAGAATCTAGGAAAGTGGGTAGCTCACCTTGCGCCGCTGCGCCCGAATGAAGGCGGCTAGCTCCGCATCGGTGCAGAAGAAGCCAGTTGCTGCGTAGCTGGCTTGTGCCTTGCGTGGATGCAGGTGCAGGTAGAGGAGTTCGGTTAAGAAACGGTGCACCAGTTCAGGGCTGACAGCACGCTACCGCCTGTTTCCTTGGCCTTATGGCTGTGTAGCAACAGGCCACCATTGGTGGCATCCTCTACCATCATCCGCCAACCGGAGGCACGCCACCACGCCCACTCTTCGGGGTAACGGAGTGCAGTTACGCAAAGCGAGGGGGCTATGCTGGGGAAGGGGTTATAGCGGGGCATAAGTAGCTAAGGCGTAGCCCTCGTTCGGCCCTACCTACGCTAGCTGCTGCAAGGAGTTGTCGGTAGGCATAGCTGCTGAGCACGGCGACGACTAGTGCCATAATTAAGCGCTCTAACTGGCTTTTTCATGGGACGTGATTTTCATTAGCCAGCAAGGTAGTTGAGCTAGAAAGCGGCTAGCTACGCCGCTCTAGCTACG
>CALMOO010000092.1:0-3997 GCA_937871705.1 uncultured Hymenobacter sp. | reverse complement strand
GCTTGCGCTGCTGCGCAGCTACGCGCTGGTAGAGCGCCTGTACTTCCTGCCCCAGCTTGGCTTGGGTAGCGGGCGCGCGCTTGGGTAGCAAGTAGCTTCGTTGCTGCCCAGCGCGGGTGTGCTCCAGCCACGCGTAGGCATCAGCCACGTCATTAAACGTGGTAATTAGCGAGCCGGGCAGTAAGCTAAGGACCGTATGCACCATGTTGTGGCCCCGGAGCGAGGGCGAGTAAATCCAGGCCACATGCTCAATGCCACCCAAGCTCATGTGGGGCAGGAAATCGGTGACCAGCCACATCGCCACGCTCCAGCTTACCCCCGTTACCTGCTCGTTGCTGTTGAGGATGTGCGAGTACGGGCGCTGTAAATAGCAACTCGCCAGCGCGAGGCAAGCCTGCTGCACGACGGGCAAGGTGAGTTCGCCCTGCCAGTCCAAATACAGCCAATCGTTGCGCAGGTCATAGTGCGCGCTCAGGCAAGGGGTTTGGAATAGTCGGTGTAGGTTCATGGCAGCGGCAGCGAAGTCGTTTAAGCTACGCAATCTACCTGTTAATCATCCAAATAACTAATTGTTAGGTAAGTGCAAATGGCTGCTGTTGGGTGAGCCGCGCCACGGTTCCACTACCGACTAGGTTGTGCGGACAATTAACGGAGCTAGAGTAAGGTGCAAACGAAGTGTACAAATCCGAGGTAGCTGCTAGCCGTTTTGTCGTAGAGCGTGGCGAGGAAGCGAAACTGCTTGAGCCGACTCATCAGCCGCTCAATCTGGTGCCGTTGCCGGTAACACGCCAAGTCCATCGGGCGGGCGATGCGGCGACGAGGTTGGCTGGGAATGACGGCCTCAGCCCCGAGAGCCGCCACGGCGGCCAGCACCTAGCGCTACGCCAATGAGCTATGGGAAACGGTGTATTACAAAGACCACGACGCTGCCACCAGTTTCGCGCTCTTCCCTCGGGAGCAGGCGCACAAGCCTATGCTTTGCGTGTGGGAATTAGTACCAGTCTGGCACGAGCAGCAAGCGTGGGTCCGCTTCCTCC
The DNA here is from genome assembly GCA_937871705.1 of uncultured Hymenobacter sp. Taxonomy (GTDB): domain Bacteria; phylum Bacteroidota; class Bacteroidia; order Cytophagales; family Hymenobacteraceae; genus Hymenobacter. The sequence continues at coordinate 2,960 of CALMOO010000092.1, read as the reverse complement.
TGTCGGAGCGGGACGAGACGGCTGCCCAATAGTGGGTGCAGGATGAATTTGCGGGGAGCACAAACCGAACCTGACGAGTAGCTGGTGAAAAATGTTGAAAGAAGTCTCGCACCATCTGACAGAGCTTTATTTGTAGAAACAAAACGCCAAAGCGAGCGAGCCAAAGCGGGCCGTGCTGCCAGGGTGGGTAGCCATGACAGGGAGCGCGTAAGGCAATTGTCTTAATTAAGCCGGTTTTAAACGCTGCTCACCGCGCTTGCTGGCCATCAGCAGGCAGGTAGGCAGTACTTAAGCAAGAATAAGCTGAACGCTAGGATGCTATTTTGTTCAAGACATTAGTCTTGAACAAAATAGCAATTTGTCCTTTTAAGGCACCTGCTTAGCTGCGTGCTTTGTGGGCGTTAAAACAGTAGCTAATTCACCGTCATTCTATCTCGAAGTCCTTCATTCTTACGTCCTCTTATTCGTGTACGCCTAGTTCAATTCCTAGAAGTTATTCCCCACCTAAAGCTCCGCCCCACCCGGCGAGGCTTTTTGCTACAAGGTAGGCTAGTGCATTAAACGCGTAGTATAATTTCGTGCTTTTGCAACACGCAACCAGTACTAGTACCCAGCCTATACCAGCCAGGTAGCGCGGAACTTTGTGCTGTACTCTAGCCATCGTATCATGACTACTAATCCCAAATTTGGTCCTGCCGCGCAAACGCCCGCGCAACGCACCTGGGTATTGGAACAGATGCAGGTGATGATTCCTGGGCTGACAACTACAGTGACAACCTAAGCCTGGCAACTCTGCCAGCGCTACATCGCCGGCGAACTAAGTTGGCTGGAAATGCGCTACGCACTGGATGAGGAAAAGAAGATAGTCCTAGCCTAAAGCCCAGCGTCAGCTCTCCATACCAGCGACTGGCACTACGCAAAAGCCCCAACTACTCCAGTTGGGGCTTTTGCGTAGCCTATGGCAAGGACTAGTGCTGAACGGTACTTCAGGCCTGTAAGGCGTGCGCTGCCCGACATTCGCGAAGCCAGTGCTGAGCATCCGCTACGTTCTGAAAGAACTGCAACTCGAAGGGCAGAGCCGTGGGCTTGAGCATGGTTATAATGTCGTAGTGGCCGTCTATCTGGACCACGTGGGCTACGTAGCGCAAACCCAAACGCGCGGCTTGCGGTACCCACACATGTGCCAGCCAATCCGTGCTTTCAAACCAGAGGACCTGGAGTTGGGAGTTGTCGTTAAGCAACAAGGCGGAGGGTTTATCAGCTACGTGCCGCAGGTAAGCCTCGGCGCCGTACATCGCCTCCACCGGGTCCACATAGCCGCGCCACATCGCGCGCAGCCAGTGTTCTGCTTCTTCGTAAGTCAGGGCGCAACTGCTGTGGTCGCGCGGATCAACGTTTGTGTTTAGGAACATGGCGCAGAGGCTGAAGGCAGGCCACAGAAGGTCGAGGTTGCCAGCGGTAAAGCTCAACCAGAATGATTTCTGCTTTACTTAGGAGAATACGTAGTTTTAAATAAGTATAAATGCCTATATAATAATTTATTGAATTGCGTAAAGCGGGCACGCAGATCTCGGGCAAGCCGCGAGCGGGACGGGGACTTTGTAACCCTAACAGGATCAGTAGCTAACGCGAGCGAGTGCGGCCGCACGAAGGGCCGCCAAGCAGCTTTAATCGGGGACCATGAGTAGCACATCCCCTTCGTTGAAACTATTCTGTTACCTGCTGTCAAGTGTCACAAGTTATTTGTTCATAGTAGACTAAGAACATGTTTAGGAATTAGGTGCCAGTGGCTCGTCGAAGAGACATGGTTAAGTTGGCGATTAATAGCCAAGCCGCATGACTAGCTGGTTGGCCTTCATAGTCCATGACCACGCGGCGAAAGTAGTTGAGCCAGGCGAAAGTGCGTTCCACGACCCAGCGCTTGGCAACCGGCACGAAGCCGCGCCCGGCTGTTGGCGGACGACTCGCGAACTGATGCTGCCACCCCAGCGCCTGTACCTGTTGCACAAAACTTCCTTGATAGGCCTTGTCAGTCAGTACGCTATGTAAACAACTAGCCCAAGCTGAATGAAGCTGGTTGCGCGCTGACAAAAGCGTGCCTCGCGGCTATCGTGGCCATTGGCCGCGGGGCACAACCACTTGCCAAATCCGCCCGCCCGTCTCGCAGCGCACCTGACGCTTGCGCCCATTGACTCGCTTGTGAGCATCCAGACCCTGCTGTTGGTCTAGGCGCGGGCCAATTTGACACTCTGCGCATCCACCAGCGCCAACGAAGGCGTTGACAAACGCCCCTGGGCCCGCCGGTCCGCGCGGTTACTGACTTGATTCAAGCGCTCAAACGTGCCATCCGCCCCCGCGTGAAGTAATAATACACCGCTGATCAGGGAGGAAAGCCGGTGGGTAAATTACGCCATTGGCACCCAGTGCAGCAGATATAAAAATCGCATCAAGTATTTGCCTCAAACTGTGGCGGCGTCTGCGTTGCGAAGGTAGCATCAGTTCCATAACTTGCCACTGTGAGTCAGTAAGGGGTTGATAGCCGTCAACCATAAAGTAAGCAGAGCCTAGGAACTCCGTTTACTTCTTACTGATTCGTTTCCTTTTGGGCTACCCGAGTTCCAAACACGCTCTTAAATCTTCACCTCTAGTTCATAATCACGAATAGTTTTGCCGTATAAGGCAGCGATGAAAAAAGTACGAGACGAGAACTCTACTCTAGGCGCTGCCAACAACTTGCTCGCATCTGGCTATGCGGCCCAGGCCTTCCAAGCAGGCGCTACAGTTACGCATCCTAGTCTGCTGACTGGGAAAGCGCCCATTCAGGCCGTGATAGTGGAGCTGCGGGCTAATGGCACGGCGGAGCTCGACAATGGCCAGTTCTTACCCGTGCGCGAGCTTACCTGGCTTGACACGGGCGAGCACTGGCAGCCGATTGCGGGCTATAACGGCCGGTATCTGCT
>CALMOO010000091.1:465-2936 GCA_937871705.1 uncultured Hymenobacter sp. | reverse complement strand
GTGTGCGGCACCACCTACACGTACCGCCTCACGGCCACGCTGGTGGGCGGCGGGCAGTCGGTGGCCAATGCGGTGAGCGTACTCACGCAATCAACCCTACCCCCCCCGGCACCGTTGGTCGTGGCCTCGTTTGATGTGCAGAACCGCGTGGTCGTTACGGCCACGCCGGGGCAGGGCACGGCCTTCGCGGCGGGTGGGCAGCTGGCTATCAGCCGGCAGGGCGGCGCGGGCGCCTTGGCCTACCCCCCCCTCCCAACGGGCAAGGCCGGCGTGCCGAGCCGCACCGTGCGCGACTCTACCGCCCTGGCTACGCTGCTGGCCGCGCCGCCCTGCTACGCGGCCACCCTGCGCGACACCTGCGGCAATGTGTCGGTAGCCAGCGCCAGCTCGTGCCCCGCGCTGCTGACCGCCACCGCCGCCGATGCCGAAGGCCTTACGGCGCAGCTGCGCTGGTCGGCGTTTCAGGGGCCTGCCGGGGCGGGCGCCAGCTACCGCGTGCTCAGCATCGGGGCCGATGGCACGGTGCTGACCACCAGCGCGCCTACCACAGCCCTCACGTATTTCGACCCTACCCCCCCCGCCGACCGCCAAGTGCTGCGCTACCGCATCGAGGCCAGCGGCGCCGGGCTGCCGGCCGGCACGGTCAGCTACGCCAACGTGGCGGGCTTTGCGCGGCGGGCGCAACTAGTGGTGCCCACCGCGTTCACGCCCAACGGCGACGGGCTCAACGATGTGCTGGAGCTAAAAGGCAGATATTTGCAAAACTTCACTTTTATTGTGGTTGACCGTAATGGGCAGCAGGTTTTTCGCGCCACCGACCGCTCCCAAACCTGGGATGGCACCATCAACGGCCACGCCCCGGTGAATGCGGCCTACGTGTGGCGGCTCGACTTGCAGGGCGAAGACGGCCAAACCCTGCGCCAAACCGGTACCGTAACCATTCTCAAATAACCCTTTTTCACTTACTTCTTTCTCATGTCTGACGAAAACACCCAAAAACAAGCCCACTTTCAAGAAGTCGCCGCTACGCTGGCGCAGCAAGGCTTCACCATTGCTCAGCAAGACCAGACGCGGCCCTGGGGCGGCTTTTTTGTGATTGATGAAAGCCAGGCCCAGCAGTTTGCCGACCAGTACTTCGAGGGCCGCTCGGTGGATGAGCTGCGCATTTCGGGCAAGCTGAGCCCCAAGATTTTGCTGGTGGCACCCCAACAGCGCTTGTCGTGGCAGTACCACTTCCGCCGGGCCGAAATCTGGCGCGTAGTGCAGGGCCCCGTGGGCGTAGCCACCAGCCCCACCGACGCCGAAGGCGAAGTAAAAACCTACGAGCCCGGCCAGCTCATCGTGCTCAAGCAGGGCGAGCGCCACCGCCTGGTGGGCCTCGACGGCTGGGGCGTAATCGCCGAAATCTGGCAGCACACCCACGCCGACCAGCCCTCGGATGAGGACGATATCGTGCGCGTGCAGGACGATTTTGGCCGCTAGCGGTTAGTATAACGTACACACGCACTGCTGTCATGCTGAGCCCGCGAAGCATCTTACCACGCCTGAACCAGCCGTTGGATTACTAATCCGCACGATTGCAGACGTGATAAGGTGCTTCGCGGGCTCAGCATGACAGTTTTTACTTATCCAGTACTCCAAGTCCCTACCCCCTCCTTTCATGGCTACCTCCATCCCAACCGCCACCTACCACCTGGGCCAGTACCAGGAGGCCGTTACGGCCGAAGTAAACGAACTGAACAACAAGAATTTCACTGACGGCTTTTGGCAGAAAGAAGCCCCGCTGTGGACCGACAACGCCGAGGCGCAGGAGAGCATCCGCAGCTTCATGGGCTGGGTGCGCGTGGCCGAAACCATGCAGCAAGCCCTGCCCGAGATTACGGACTTTGTGCAGGAAGTGAAAGCGGCTGGTTTCCAGCACGTAGTGGTGATGGGCATGGGTGGCAGCACCATGGCGCCGATTGTGTTCGAGAAGTCGTTTCCGGGCAGCCAGGGCCTACCCCTCTCCATCCTGGACACCACCGACCCCGGCACAGTGCAGAAAATTGAGCAATCGGTGCCGCTCGACAAAACCTTGTTTATCGTGGCCAGCAAGTCGGGTACCACGGCCGAGCCGCTGGCATTCGGCGATTATTTCTACGCCAAGCTCAAGGAAATCAAAGGCGACAAAGCCGGCGAAAACTTCGTGGCCATCACCGACCCCGGCTCTAAGTTCGTGACCTCGGCCACTAACGAGGGCTACCGCAAGATTTTCCTGAACTTCGCCGAAGTAGGCGGGCGCTTTTCGGCCCTCACGTACTTCGGCCTAGTGCCGGCCGCGCTCTATGGCATCGACATTGCCGCGCTGCTCGAGCGCGCCGTGGCCATGATGCAAGCTTGCGGCGCCGACGGCGCCGTGGCCGATAGCCCCGGCGTGCAGCTGGGCGCCACCATGGGCGTGCTCTCGAAAGCCGGCCGCGACAAGCTGACGC
>CALMOO010000091.1:0-455 GCA_937871705.1 uncultured Hymenobacter sp. | reverse complement strand
AGTGCCCGAGGCGCTGCACGACTTGGGCCTGTGGCTGGAGCAGCTACTGGCCGAAAGCACCGGCAAGGAAGGCAAAGGCATATTGCCGGTAGCCGGCGAGCCGCTCGGCGCGCCCGACGTGTATGGCCACGACCGCCTGTTTGTGTACGTGGGCTACGAAAACACGCCCGACACCGAGAACCGCGACAAGCTGAAGGCGCTGGAAGCCGCCGGCCACCCGGTTATCATCATCTTGATGCGTGAGCCGCTTGACCTAGGTGCCGAGTTTTTCCGCTGGGAAGTGGGCACGGCTACGGCCGGCGCCGTGCTGCGCATCAATCCCTTCGACCAGCCCAACGTGCAGGAAAGCAAAACCGCAACCGACCGCGTGATGAAAGTGGTACAGGAGCAAGGCCACCTGCCCGCCGGCCCCGCCGCGGCCGCCACCGAAAACGGCGTGAGCTATTTCACCGAGG
>CALMOO010000090.1 GCA_937871705.1 uncultured Hymenobacter sp. | reverse complement strand
AGCCGGATGTAATTGAAATGATGGTCTTTCAGAATTTGAATGGCATCCTTCTCCACACCCTTGTCCGAAAACTTAATCCCGCGCGCTTCCAGCTGCGGCAAAAACGAGATGTCGGCGCCCAGCACCTTGCCCAGCCGAGGGGGGGTAGGGCGCGTAGCAGGCGTGTTTTCGGCCCAGGCTTTGCTGTTCAACAAGCTGAGCAGTAAGCCAAACAGCAGACTCAGCAAAGCCAGCCGGCGCGGCAAGGCACAAAAGCCAGAAAGAAATGACATACTATAAGGCTGCGAATAAAGGTGGGGGTAGGGGCTGCAAGTTACAGAACCAAGTGCCGGGAATAGCTGCCTTATTAGGCCAGCTAGTGGCCCCATGCGCTGGTAGCCGGTACTAAACGGGGTAGTGGTTTAGAAAGCTACCTTTGTCTTGTCGGCGACCCCGCAAATGTGGGTCGTTTTAGCTAAGTTATGTCGCTCCCTACCGCTTCGCACGTTCGCCAGCAGTTTCTTGATTTCTTCGCCAGCAAGGGCCACCAAGTTGTGCCCTCGGCGCCGCTCGTGGTCAAAGACGACCCTACCCTGTTGTTTATCAACAGCGGCATGGCGCCGTTCAAAGACTACTTTTTGGGCAACAAGCCCGCGCCCTACAAGCGCGTAGCCGATACGCAGAAGTGCCTGCGCGTCAGTGGCAAGCACAATGATTTGGAGGAAGTAGGCTACGACACCTACCACCACACCATGTTCGAGATGCTCGGCAACTGGTCGTTTGGCGACTACTTCAAGAAAGACGCAATTGCCTGGGCCTGGGAACTGCTGACCGACGTATTCAAGCTGCCCAAAGACCGGCTCTACGTCACTTATTTTGAGGGTGACCAAGGCGACGGCCTCGGCCCCGATACGGAGACGCAAGACCTGTGGCGCCAGTACACCACCGATGACCGCATCCTGCCCGGCAATAAGAAGGACAACTTCTGGGAGATGGGCGACACCGGCCCCTGCGGCCCGTGCACCGAGATTCACATCGACCTGCGCGACAAGTCGGAAATCGCCCAAAAGTCGGGCCGTGAGCTGGTGAATGCTGACCACCCGCAGGTAGTCGAAATCTGGAACAACGTGTTCATGGAGTTCCAGCGTCTGGCCGACAAGTCCCTCATCAAATTGCCCGCCCAAAGCGTGGATACCGGCATGGGCTTCGAGCGCCTGATGATGGCCGTATCGGGCGTAAAGTCGAATTACGATACCGATGTTTTTCAGCCGCTTATCCAGTTTATTGCTCAGGAGGCACGGGTAGCATACCACGGTACCTCGCCCGCCACGGTGAACGACCAGCCCGCCACCGAAAACGAGAAAACGGACATTGCCATTCGCGTTATTGCCGACCACATCCGGGCTATTGCCTTCACCATTGCCGACGGCCAACTGCCCAGCAACGTGAAGGCCGGCTACGTCATCCGGCGCATCTTGCGCCGGGCTGTGCGCTACGCCTTTTCGAGCCTTAATCAGAAGCAGCCGTTCCTCTACAAGCTCGTGCCCGTGCTGGCCGACCAAATGGCCGGCATTTTCCCCGAGCTGAAAGCGCAGCAAGCTTTCGTGCAGCGCGTGATTGAGGAAGAGGAAATAGCATTCCTGAAAACCCTCGAAACCGGCCTGCGCCGCCTCGATACGCTCGAAGAAGCCGCGCGCCAGAACGGTGGCGTCATCGACGGCAAAACGGCGTTTGAGCTAAGCGACACCTTCGGCTTCCCGCTAGACCTCACGGCCCTCATTGCCCGCGAAAAAGGCCTGACTGTGGACGAGCAAGGCTTCCAGCAGGAGCTAACGCAGCAGAAAAACCGCAGCCGCAACGCCCAGGAAACCGAGCAGAGCGACTGGGTAACCGTGACTGAGCACGACGCGCCCAACGTGTTCGTCGGCTACGACCAGGACGAGGCCACCGCGCGCCTGCTGCGCTACCGCCAGATTGATAAAAAGGGCAAAACCGAGTACCAGCTGGTGCTCGACCAAACGCCCTTCTACGCTGAAAGCGGCGGCCAAATCGGCGATACTGGCTACCTAGAAAGCGACTTTGACAAGGTGCGCGTCATCGATACGAAGAAGGAAAACGACCTCCTTATCCACACCGTACTCGAGCTGCCGCAAGACCTGACGGCCGAGTTCCGGGCGCGGCCCGATGCCGCGCGCCGTGGCCTTATTCGTAACAACCACACCGCCACGCACTTGCTGCAAGCCGCGTTGCGCCAGGTGCTGGGCGCGCATGTGCAGCAAAAAGGCTCCTTGGTGAATGAAAAGCTGCTGCGCTTCGACTTCTCGCACTTCACCAAAGTGACTGAGGCTCAGCTGCGCGAAATTGAGGGGGTAGTAAACGAGCGCATCCGCCAGCAGATTCCGCTCGATGAGCGTCGCAACGTGCCCATCGCCGAAGCTAAGAACCTAGGTGCCATGGCCTTATTTGGCGAGAAGTACGGCGAGTTCGTGCGCGTCATCACCTTCGACCGCGACTACTCGGTGGAGCTGTGCGGCGGCCTGCACGTGGCCAACACGGGCAGCATCGGCTACTTCAAAATCACAGCCGAATCGGCCGTGGGCGCGGGCGTGCGCCGCATCGAAGCCGTGACGGCCGGTGCGGCCGAAGCCTTTGTTGACCAGCAGCTTGACCTATTAACCCAGGTGCGCGAAACCCTCGGCAACCCGCAGCATCTGCTACCCACCCTTGAAAAGCAGAGCGAGGAAATTGCAACCCTGCGCAAGCAAATCGAGGGGTTTGCTCAGCAAAGCCTCAACCAACAGAAAACCCAGCTCACCGGCCAGGTGAAGGACCTGAATGGTGTCAAGTTCCTGGCAGCCCAGGTGCAGGCTACCAGCGCCGACGACCTCAAAAAGCTGGCCTACGACCTGCGCCAAGCCGTGCCCAACCTCGTGCTCGTGCTCGGCGCGTTTTTCTACGAACACCGCAGCGTGGCCGGCCCCGCGCCGCTGGATGTGGGGGTAGTCAACAACGCGTTTTTCAACGCGAATGCGTTCGTGGGGCTGGTGGCAATGATCTCGACCGCGATCTTGCTCGTGCTCGTGCTCGGCGCCGACATTGAGGGCAAGCCTCAATTGGCCGTAATGCTCGCCGACGAGATTGTCCAAGTCGGCAAGCTTAACGCCACTGCCTTGGTGCGCGAGCTGGCCAAAGAAATTCAGGGCGGCGGCGGCGGCCAGCCGTTCTTCGCCACGGCCGGGGGCAAGAATGTAGCCGGTTTGGGGGC
>CALMOO010000089.1:899-1251 GCA_937871705.1 uncultured Hymenobacter sp. | reverse complement strand
AGTGAAGGACATTGGCATCCGGTCGAGCAAGCTGACGGCCCAAACTGGTTCTGAGATTATCGTGCCCAACGGGGACTTGCTTTCGGGCCAGGTTATTAACTGGACGCGCAGTAACAACCACATTCGCACCGAGTTGGCGCTAAACCTCGGCCCCGACGCGGAACTCGATAAAGCTCGCGAGCTTATTGGGGAAGAGATTATGAATAACCCGAATACGCTGCACAAAATTGCGCCCGAAGTTCTGCTCAACAACGTCAATCCGCAGGGCTATGATTTGAAGGTGCTATTCTGGATAAATAACATTCGCCAGGAGCAAGCGCTTAAAAGCGAGCTGCTCGCCAGCATTTACCAC
>CALMOO010000089.1:0-889 GCA_937871705.1 uncultured Hymenobacter sp. | reverse complement strand
ACCAGCGCCTCACCGAGGCCGGCATTACGATGCGCTAAGGCCCGCCTACCCCCCTTATTTTTCTAAACTGTTCTATGCTGCACCCCGAAAACTCCACCGCCCACCTTATCGACGGCAAGCAAACCGCCGAAGACATCAAAGTTGAGATTGCCGCTGCTGTAGAAGTCCTTAAGGCTAGTGGGCAGCGGCCGCCGCACCTGGCGGCCATCCTGGTGGGGCACGATGGGGGTTCCGAAACCTACGTGCGCAACAAGGTGCTGGCCTGCGAGCGGGTAGGCTTTGGCTCGACGCTGCTGCGCTTCGAGGACGATATTACCGAAGCCGAATTGCTGGCCCAGGTAGCCGCGCTCAACGAAAACCCCGAGATTGATGGCTTTATCGTGCAGCTACCGCTGCCCAAGCACATCGATGCCGAGAAGGTTATCGAAGCCATTCGGCCCGAAAAAGACGTGGATGGTTTTCACCCCATGAACCTGGGCCGCATGGTGGCGGGGCTGCCCGCGCTGCTGCCCGCTACCCCCTCCGGCATTGTTGAGCTAATGGCGCGCCAAGGCATCAAGACCAGCGGTAAGCACTGCGTGGTAATCGGGCGGAGTAACATTGTGGGCACACCTGTTAGCATATTGCTGGCTAAGAACTTGGAGACGGCTAACTGCACCGTTACTTTATGCCACTCGCGCACGCAAAACTTGCCTGAAATCTGCCGCCAGGCCGACATTATTGTGGCTGCCATTGGCCGGCCTGAGTTCGTGACGGCCGACATGGTGAAACCCGGCGCGGTGGTTATCGACGTAGGCACCACCCGCGTAACGGACGCCAACAAAAAGAGCGGCTTTAGCCTGAAAGGCGACGTAAACTTTGCCGAGGTGGCGCCGCTGGCCTCGCGCAT
>CALMOO010000088.1:5239-6402 GCA_937871705.1 uncultured Hymenobacter sp. | reverse complement strand
CGCCCCTACCCTGCTGCACGTGGTAGTCGAGGCAGAGAAAGCAGGTGTTCAGCTCGCCGCCGCTAAACCAGCGGTACGCGCCGCTAGCATCGCGGCTGAGCGGCTCGACGGGCTTTTTATCCCAATGAATTTTCTCCGCCTGCTTGGCCCAAAACCCGGCGGGATGGGCCAGGCTGGCGGCATGGGTGGCGGCGTAGGAGCAGGCACGTTTCATGGCGGGTGGGTGGGAAAAGGAGGGGTAGGATGCGGGGCTTGCCCCCGCCCATTACTAAACAACGAATGCTACATGGTGCAAGTAGCGGGCGGGGGCGAGCCCCGCACCCTACTTCAGCAGCTCGCGAATCCTGTCCATGAGCTGGCGGGTGCTGAAAGGCTTGGGAATGTAGAGGTCGGCGCCGGCGGCGTAGCCTTGCTGCACATCGGTGGGTTGGCTTTTAGCCGATAGAAAGATAACCTTGGTAGCGGTGCGGCCCGGGCTCTCGCGAATGTGGCGGCACACCTGGTAGCCGTCCACGTCGGGCATCATCACATCGAGTAGCACCAGGTCGTAAGGGGTTTGGTTGATGGCCGCCAGCGCCTCGGTACCGTTGCGGGCAATGCCGACCTGGTAGCCGTTCTTACGCATCAAAAACTCCAGCGACATGACGATATTCGGCTCATCGTCAACAAGTAAGATATGCGGCGTTTTCATAACGAAAAGCGATAAGTAGGCGAAACATTCTCATAGCGACAAGGAGGGGCTGAACGGCGGCGCGGCGCGCACCGGGGGCGCCACCAGCGGCAGCTCCACGAAGAAGCGGGCGCCTTGGTCGGGCACGCTTTCTACCCAGACGCGGCCCTGGTGCAGCTCCACTATTTTTTTGGTGATGGAAAGGCCCAGGCCCGAGCCCTCGGGCTTGCGCAAGGACTGGTGCTGGGCTTGAAAGAACTTATCAAAAATCTGGGCTTGCTCGGCCGGGTCGATGCCTTTGCCGTTGTCTTCCACGCATAGCAGCAGGGCCTCGACCGTGGCTTGGGCGCGCACCTGAATGCGGCCGGGGCGGCCAGGCGGGCAGGCCTTCACGGCGTTGGAGAGCAGGTTGATGAGAACTTGCATGAGGCGGTCGCGGTCGGCGGGCAGGGGGGGTAGGGTGGCAGGCACGTCGAGGTGCAGCGTGATGCCG
>CALMOO010000088.1:0-5229 GCA_937871705.1 uncultured Hymenobacter sp. | reverse complement strand
CGGGGCGCAGGCGGAACTGGTCGGACAGGATCGCCGCGGAACGATCGCGGCTGCCGTCGTTGACGAACACGACTTCGTACGTGATGCCGCGCTCGCGGGCCAGCTGGGCCACGGCCTCGGCGGCCTCCTGCACCACCTCAGCCAGCACGAGGGGGGTAGGCGCTAGCTGGGCCTGGCCGCTTTCGAACTTCTCTAAATCGAGCACCAGCGAAATAAGGCGCGTCAGGCGCTCGGCCTCGCGGCTGATGGTGTGCTGAAAACGCTGGCGCTCGTCTTCCTCCAAATCGGGGTTGTCGGCCAGGATTTCGGCCAGCGCCCTGATGCTGGTGAGCGGCGTGCGCAGCTCGTGCGTGACGGTGTAAAGGAATTCATCCTTTTGCTGGTCAAGCGCTTGCAATTGGCCATAGGCCTGGCGCAGCTCGTCGGTGAGGCGCTGCAGCTGGCGGCTTTGCTTTTGCAGCTGGCGGTTGGCTTCGAGTAGCTGCTGGCTTTCCTTGAGAATGCCCACCACGTTTTGGTAGTTGATTTCTTCGGCGCCCGCCACCGAGGCCAGCAGCAGCCGCGCCGAGGCCGGCCCCAGGGTGCCGGCCAGCAGCTTTTCGGCGTAGGTGAGCAGGCGCGGGTCGGCAGCAGTGAGGTCGCTGGCGGGGGGTAGGGCGTCGGGCGGCAGGGCGTCGGGGAAGCGCTCGGCGAAGGCGCGCAGCGCCTGGCCGGTGCGCCGCTTGCCCAAGAAGCCGAGCAGCAGGGCGCGCACGTCGGGCAGCGGCGTATGGCCTTGCCAGCCAGCTACTTCCTCGGCCAGACTGCGGCGCCGAAAAACATCCACGAACACGTCGGCCTGGCGCAGCTCCAGGGCCGTGGGCGGCCAGGCCAGCGACATGCCCACGTAGAGGCCAATGTTGAAAAACCAGCTCCAGAACAAGCCGTGCGACAGGTAATCGAGCCCTTCTAAGCCAAATAAAGCGCCCGGCCGCAGCCACGCCAAGCCCCCTACCCCCTCACTGAGAATGGACAGCGGCAAGCGGCCTGGCCCCACCACGGTGGGCAGCACCAGCGTAAAAAACCACACGCCAAAGCCGGCCAGCAGCCCCAGCGTGGCCCCGCGCCGGGTGCCGCCCTTCCAGTAGAGACCGCCCAGCACGGCGGGCACAAACTGCGCCACCGCCGCAAACGACACCAGGCCGGTATTGACCAGCGGCAGCTGCCGGCCAATGGCCACGTAGTAGCCGTAGGCCAGGGCCAGCACGAGCACCACCGCCAGGCGGCGGCTTTGGAGGGCTACCCGGCCCAGGTAGGCAAACTGGCGCTGCTGCCCGGCCAGGTACGACCCCGCCGGCCGGCCCGACACCTCGCGCACCAGCAGCGGCATGAGCAGGTGGTTGCTCATCATCACGCTCAGGGCAATGGTTTCGACGATAATCATGCTGCTGGCCGCCGACAGCCCGCCGATGTAGGTGAGCAGCGCCAGCCACGCGTGCCCCGCCGCCAGCGGCAAGGCCAGCACGTAGGTATCGGCGTCGAAGCTGCGCCCGCCCAGCCGCAACATGCCGCCGAAGGCAATGGGCATTACGAACAGATTGATAATGAGCATGTACAGCGGAAACAGCCACATAGCCTTGCGCAGGTGGTTCTCATCCACGTTCTCGACCACCGCCACCTGAAACTGCCGTGGCAGCAGCAGCACCGCCGACATGCTGAGCACCAGCAGGGTCAGCCACTCGGCCCCGCTCGTGCCGGCGCCACTCAGGGTGAAGAGCCGCTGCAAGGCCGGCACCGCCGCGGCCTGGTCAAACACATCGGCGAAGCCGCTAAACAGGCCGAAAGTGACGAACGCGCCCACTAGCAAAAAGGCCAGCAGCTTGAGCAGACTCTCTACGGCCACTGCCAGCACCACGCCCTCGTGCCGCTCGGTGGCTTCTACCGAGCGCACCCCAAACAAGATGGTAAATACGGCCAGCGCCCCCGCCGTAAACAGGGCCGTGGGACTGGCCTTGCCCAAGGCAGGGGCGGCCCATCCGGGCCCGGCCCCTACCCCCCCTCCGCCCGTCAGGACCACGTAGGAGCTCGATATAGCTTTGATTTGCAAGGCAATGTAGGGCACGATGCCGAGCACGCACACCACCGTGACGAGGGCGCCCAAGGCGGCACTTTTGCCGTAGCGGGCCGAGATGAAGTCGGCAATGGACGTGAGGCGCTGCTGGCGGCAAACGCGAATAATCTTGCGCAGCACCAGCCACCAGGCCGGCGCCAGCAACGCCGGCCCCAGGTAGATGCCCACGAAGCTCAAGCCCTGGTGCGCCGCCCGCCCCACCGAGCCGTAGTACGTCCAGGCGGTGCAGTACACGGCCATGCTCAGGGCATATACGTAGGGGTTGGCCACCAGGCTCTTGCGCCCGGCCGAGCGATGCTCGGCCGCGTAGGCCACCCCGAACAGCAACGCCAGGTAGCCAAAGGAAAACGCCAGAACAAGCAGCTTATTCATTTACCAGTTATCAAGTATCATTTAACAAGCACTCACATTCATGTAGCATCTGCTTGGTCGAAGCATCTCTACCACGAGAGTGAGTTCTACCGTTCGGGTTTGCTGCTGCACGCGAGATGCTTCCCTGCGTTCAGCATGGAGTGCCTATAAACTGTTAAATGATAAATGCTACTTACTGAATAACCTTACCAGCCAGGCGGTTACTACAATCAGCAGCGCCCAGGTTAGCAGCACGTACCAGTAGAGCACGGGCACGCCGGCCACGCGGCCCTGGTGGTCGAAAATGGCCAGCAGCGGGTAGTTGAGCAGCACCGCAAACAGCGCCGTCACGAATAGCAGCCGCGGGCCGCGCGGGTGCTCGCCGGCCGCCGGGTTAGCTTCCTCTTTCATAGCAAATAAGCACATGCCCTACCCCCTCTGTTCAACCTAAAAACCCGCCAAGCAGCGTGCCAGACGGGTTTTTATTTTCATAAATCCAACCGCCGCTAGCTATCCATCAGCTTCACGTTGCGCGTGTCCTTCATCAGGGCCATGCCGATGAAGAAGCAGATGAGCGCCGTCACGACCGGATACACCAGGCCCAGCAGGCTGCTATGGTCTTTGGCAAAGGTGCCGGCCGGCTGGGTGGCGGCCCACACGCCAATCCAGGTAGCCACCAGCGGCACGAAGCCGCCAAACACGCCGTTGCCAATGTGGTAGGGCACCGAGAGCGAGGTGTAGCGCACGCTGGTCGGGAACAGCTCGACGAGGTAGGCGGCGATGGGGCCGTACACCATCGTCACGAATACCACCAGAAGGAAGGTGAGCAGCGTAATCATGGGCACGTTGGGCGCCAGGGCCTTCATGACGGCGGGCACGGCTTTGCCGGCGGCATCTATGGTGGCAGGGGTGACTTCGGTGAGCGGCCCGGCGTAGGCTTTGATGCCGTAGAAGAGCGGAACGGTGAACAGCGCCCCGCAAATCATGCCCGTCATAATGATGCGCTTGCGCCCGATGCGGTCGGAGAGCGAACCGAAGTACACGAACAGCGGCGTGGCCAGCACCATGGCCACCACCAGCGCCGTGCTCGAATCCACGAGGTCCATCTTGAGGGTGGTGTTCATAAACGAGTAAGCAAAAAACTGGCTCGTGTAGAAAATCACGCCCTGGCCCATCGTCACGCCAAACAGTGCAATCAGCACCAGGCGGCGGTTGATGGGGTTCACGAATGAGTCGCGCAGCGGGCTTTTGCTGGTGGTGCCTTTAGCTTTGGCATTAGCGAACAGCGGCGACTCGTGCAGGCGCTTGCGGATGTAGTACGAGGCAATAACCAGGAAGCCTGAAAGCAGGAAGGGCAGGCGCCAGCCCCAGTCTTTGAAGGCGGCTTCGCCCATCACCTTGCGGGTTATCACAATCACCAAAATACTGAGAATGAGGCCACCCGTGGCCGTAATCTGGATGAAGCTGGTGTAGTAGCCGCGCTTTTCGTCGGGGGCGTGCTCGGCCACGTAGGTAGCGGCGCCGCCGTATTCGCCGCCTAGCGCCAGGCCTTGCAGCAGGCGCAGCACCACCACGATGAGCGGCGCCGCCACGCCAATGCGGTCGTAGCTCGGGATGAGGCCCGTCACGAACGTGGCGCCCCCCATAATCAGCAGCGTCACCAGGAACGTGTACTTGCGGCCCACCATGTCGCCGATGCGCCCAAACACCACGGCCCCAAACGGCCGCACCACAAACCCTACCCCAAACACCGCCAGAATACCCAGCAGGGTTTCCTCAGGCTTGCCCTTCGAGCCAAACAGCACCGGCCCGATGATGGCCGCCAGCGACCCGAAAATGTAGAAGTCGTACCACTCGATAACCGTGCCCACCGACGAAGCCGTGATGACCTGCCAGATGGTTTTTGAGTCGACGTGGTTGTTGTCGTGCGCCGCCGGCGCGTCCACGGCCGCCCCGTAGGCGGCTGGGTTTAGGCTTTGTTCCATGATTTGGGTGGGAAAAAGTTAGTTAATAATGACTGCTGCGTAGTGACTACTAATTGAGGCCCGACTACGAGCAAATAGTCGTTAGTCACTACTCGTCAGTCATTACTACAAGTACACTTGGGTTTGCAGCGTAATCTCGGGGCGATAACGCACACTGTTAACCTGATTCTGGCCCGAGGGCAGCGCTATCTGGTTAGTAAAATCGGGCCGGGCGCGGTAGTTAATCGTGATTTTGGCGTTGTGGCCGTCGAGCAGCAGGTTAAGGCCCGCGTCGTACACGTTCACCGAACGGCGGTCGCCGCTGGCATCGCGGAGGCCTTCGAGGCTGTTGCGCAGGTAGTCTACGTAGGGCTGTAGACGGGCTTTGGGGCCAAGCAACTGCTTGGGTAGCAACAGGCCAGCTTGCGCGTAGTAGCTGTGGCCGGTGCCTATGAGCGGCGCGGCGTTGCCGGTGAGGCCGGCAATGCCGGTGCTTACGCCGGTGCCGGGGTTCAGCACGCCCGCATTGCGGACGTAGTTGGGCCCGAAGTTGTAGTTGTAGTACACCCCATAAAAGGTCAGGGCCGTGTTAGAAGCCGTGTCGAGCGGCGCATCGTAGAACACGTCAGCCCCGAAGAGCTTGATATCGTGCGTAGTAACGGTCGTGTATGGGTCGAAGTTGGCGGGCTGTGGGTTGGTGGGCGTGAAGACGGGGTAGGCCGCGTCGCGCGAGTAGGTACCCTTGGCGTGGTAGTGGAAGCCAGCCCCGATGTTGAATACCTTCTTGGTACCCAAGTAGGTACC
>CALMOO010000087.1 GCA_937871705.1 uncultured Hymenobacter sp. | reverse complement strand
GGTCGAGGTGGTCGCCGTGAATGTCGGTGATAAGGATGACATCGGGCGCGGCTAGGCCGGGGTAGCCCGCGGCCCCGCCGTAGGGGTCCACGTAGATGGTCTTGCCGCTCCAGGTAAACACCACGCTGCCGTGGGTAATGGGCTGCACGGTGAGCGGGCCTTTGCTGGTCGCAATCTGGTCGGCGGCTGCGCGCGGCGCGGAGGCCGTGGTGGGCGTAGTTTGGGCGGGGGCTTGCAGCACAAAAGCTGCCAGCGCGGCTGTGAGGAGGAGTTTCATCAGGTTGTTGCCAGTTTAGTAAGGGGTAGTAACGGGTTTTGCCAGTGGCATAGCCTCGGAGCCGCCACCGTAAACTTTGACCATAACCTAGCCGCTCCGCACAAGTTCAAGCTAGCCAGCAGCCGAGCTAAGGGTGCCGGGTGGTGTCGCTATAAGACGAGCGGGCCCGCTCGTCTCGGAGGTAAATGGGTGAAGTTACAGGCCGTGGGTGAGGGTGGACAGGATGGTGAGACAGGTAAGGCGTAAGGCCTCGGCGGGCTGCTAAGCGAGGTAGGTGCCGGCGACGTAGTTGAGGAAGCGCTTGGGACCAAGCTGGTGGGCGTTAGCTTTTACTAGCGGCTTGGCCAAAATGCTGCTCCAGCACTTGGGTGATTTTGTCGCGGGTGAGGGGCTTAGTGAGGTAGCCGGCGATGGGCAGGCCCTGCATCTGCTCGACGTCCTTCGGGTTGAGGGAGGTGGTGAGCATGATGATGATGACGGCCGGGTTGTCGGTGGGTGGGCGCTGGGTGTAGGCCTGCAGAAACTCGAACCCATTCATGCGCGGCATTTTCATGTCAAGCAGGATGAGGGCAGGACAGGTGGGCGAGGCTACCACGGCGCAGTGGGTGTGCAGCAGGTCGAGGGCTTCCTGACCGTTGCCGGCCACCAGCACCGTGTCGGTGATGGCCATGCGCCGCAGCAGCGCTTGGTTGAGGAAGTTGGTCGTGTCATCGTCGTCGACGAGCAGGGTGCAAGAGATAGTGGCCATGGCGAAGAAAAGCGTTACGCGGCGGGGCTAGCTGCGTGGGGTAGGAACACGAAAAAAGTGGTGCCGGCCCCAAGCTGGCTATGGACCTCAATACGGCCCCCGACATTCTCGACCATGCGCTTGACCATGTAGAGGCCGATGCCGGTGCCCTCGACGTGGTCGTGGAAGCGCTGAAACATGGTAAACAAGCGCGGCAGCTGGGCAGTGTCGAGGCCCAGACCGTTGTCGTGCACTTCGAGCACCGTGTGGCCGGGGCGCACGTGGGCCCGCACATCGATGTGCGGCGTACGGTCGGGATGCCGGTACTTCACGGCGTTGCTGAGCAGGTTGTAGACGATGCTGCGCAGGTTCTTCTCGGAAAATTGCACCGGCGGCTGAGCCGACACGTCGATGAAGAGTTGGGCGCCGGCAGCCTGCAGCTGGGGCAGCAGGTCCTGCCGAACGTCCTCCACGACGGTGGCCAGGTTGACCAGGGTAGTGGCGGGCGCATTTTCTTTCTGCAGCTTGGATACCTCCGTGAGGTGGTCGATGGTGCGCTTGAAGCGCTCCACCGAATCGAGCATGCGGGCGAGGGTAGGGCTTACTTCGGCATTCTGGACTACCTCGGCGGGCAGCTCTTCCTGCAGCAGATAGAGCAGGCCCTCGATGTTGGCAATCGGGGATTTGAGGTCGTGCGAGGCAGTGTAGATGAAGTTATCGAGGTCCACGTTGGTGCGCGTGAGCTGCTGGTTGGCGGTGGTCAGTTCCTCCGCCAGGTCCTGGGCCTGCTGGCGGGCGCGCACCTGCTCGGTTACTTCGAACGCAAAGACGAGTACGCCGTCGGGTTGCCCGTGGGCGTCGTGGCGGGCCTGCTGGATGTAGTTGAAGTAGCGGTCTTCCAGCACGCCGTCTTCGGGCCGAGCCAACGGAATGAGCAGGGCCTTGGCCTCGCGCGTGACGCCCTGCTCGTACACGTGGCGGAAGCCCTGGTGCACAGCGTGGCCTTCAATTTCGGGCAAGGCATCGAGAATGGGGCGACCCAGCAGCTGGCGGCCAGGAAACAGGTCCTGGTAGCCGGGGTTCACCAGCTCGTACACCAGCTTGGGGCCAGCCAGGATGCAGATAGCGGCGGGCGCCTGCATGAACAACTGCTCGAGGCGCTGCTGCTGGGCGGCCCGCTCCTGGCGGGCCAGCACCTGCTCGGTGACGTCGAAGGCGAAAATGGTGACGCCCGCGATGGCGCCCGCCTCGCGGTAGGCCTGGTAGGTAAAGTTGAAGTATTGGGTGCGAGGCGCTTGGCCTTCAGGCGCGGGTGGCGCGAAGGGCAGCTCGGCGCCGAAGAACGTTTCGCCGGTCTGGTAGACCTGGTCTAGAAGGGCGCCGAAACCTTGGGCCACCAGCTCGGGCGCGGCCACGGCCAGGTCGAGCCCCACCAACTGGCGGCCGGGAAAGAACGCCTGGTAAGCAGGGTTGACAAATTCGTAGCGGTGCCCAGGCGAGCGTAGCAGCGCAATGACGGCGGGAGTCTGCTCGAACACCTGAAAGAATGCCTCGCGCTCCTGAGCCTGGCGCTGGGCGGCGGCCAGCACCTGGGCTTGCAGCGCTTCGGCCTGCTGGCGGGCGCGCACCCGCTCGGTTACGTTGAGGGCAAAGCTCATGACGCCCTCTATCTGCCCGGTGGCACCGAACTTGGGCTGCAGGGTAAGGTCGTAATACTCCTCGTGCAGCTCGCCGTTGTGGAAGTGGTCGAGGCGCTGGGTGGTTTCACTAGCGTGTACCGGCTGGCCGGTGCGGAACACGCGGTCGAACGGCTCGTGCAGCTCTTCGGGCAGCTCGGGCAGGGCTAGCCGGCGGGGTAAGCCTTGCAGAGGGCGGTCGGGTAGCAGCTCTTGGGTGCGGGGGTGCACCAGGGTCCAGACGTGGTCTGGACCCTGGAAAAGGTTGATTTCGGCCGGGGCTTGGCTGAAGAGGCGCAGCAGGCGGTTGCGCTGCTCGACGGCTACGGCGCGGGCAGCCTCGGCTTCCTGGGTGCGCTCCTGCACGCGGGCTTCCAGCTCTTGGTTGAGTTGTTGCAGCTGCTGGCGGGCTCGCACCTGCTCGGTTACTTCGGTGCCAACGGTGAAAATGCCCGTGATGCGCCCATCGGGACTGCGTTGGGGCTCAAACACAAAGTTCCAGTACACTTCCTCCTGCTGGCCGTGGCGGTGAATGTAGGTGAGCTGCTCGTGGGCCGTGTGGGGGGTGCCGGTGGTATACACGCGCTCGAACAGCGCCACGATTTCGGGCGTGGCCGCCTCCGGCATCACCTCAAACACGGGCCGGTGGAGCACGGCCTCCAGCGGGCGGCCCCAGATGGCCAGCGTCGTGGCGTTGGCCAGCTCCACGCGGTACTTAGGCCCCCGGTACACCGCCACGGCCACCGGAGCCTGCTCGATAAAGTAGTGGAACTCGGCACGCTGCTGCTCCGCGTCGGCACGGGCCGCCTGCTCACTGGCCTGGCTTTCGCGCAAGCGCCGCTCGGCCACGCGGCTAGCGGTGATGTCCTGGACGGACTGGATGATGAACTGCACCTGCCCGGCGGCGTCGAGCACGGGCGTGTGGCACGGCTGCCAGTGGCGCTCCACGAACCGGCCGGGCTGGGTGCGGTCGGGCACATCGTAGTGCTGCGGAGCCATTTCGTGCGGCTGGCCGGTGGCTAGCACCTGCTGCAGCGAGGCGCGCACGTTGGCCACGGCGTTAGCCTCGGGGGTCTGCGGGTTATCGGGAAAGGCGTCGAAGAGATACTGCCCCACAAGGGTGTCCCGCTCAGTTAGGGTCACCTCCAGGTAGTCGTCGCTGGCGGCCACAATTACCAATTCCGGTGAGAGCAGCAGGGTAGCGCCGGGTTGGGCGTTGAAGACGGGCAGCATGTCGGGCGGTGGAAGGGGCATCAAGACAGCGTTGAGGTCGGAGGTCGGGATACGAAGGTCGGTGGTAGATGGACTAGGCAGCTAGGAAAAGAAACGAGCGGGCCAAACGGTCCACTCGTTTTTAGGCAGTTGGGTAGGTGAGCGTTAGGCTGGGGTGCTTAGGGAGCTTGCTAGGCAATAGGGAGCACGATAGTGAAGGTGGTGCTCTCCCCTTGCCGGCTTTCGACGGTGAGCGTGCCACCGTGGCCCTGGGCAATGATGTCGTGCGAAAGCGACAGGCACAGGCCCGTACCCTCACTAGTGGGCTTGGTGGTGAAGAAGGGCTGGAATATCTTCTGCTGCACGGCGGCCGACATGCCCGTGCCGTTGTCTTTGACGTGTACGACTACTTGCTGGCCGACCTGCTCGGTAGCTACTTCCACGGTGGGCGCGTACCCAAGCTGGCCATTGGCTTGTTGGCGCTGCTGCACGGCGTAGAAGGCGTTGTTGAACAGGTTGAGCAGCGCCCGGCCCAGGTCGGCCCCTACCCCCTCTACCAACGGTAAGCCGAGGGCGAAGTCCGTTTTTAGCTCCGCATTGAAGCTTTTGTCCTTAGCGCGCAAGCCGTGATAGGCCAGGCGCAGGTATTCGTCGCAGAGGGCATTGACATCAGTAGCTTGGCGCTCGCCGGTGCTGGCACGGCTGTGCTCGAGCATGCCGCGCACGATGCCGGCCGCCCGCTGCTCATGCTCCGTGATTTTGGCTAGGTTCTGCCGCACGTCAGTTGCCAGGGCGGTTACTTCTTCTCCATCGCCGGCCGCTTGTGCTTCTTCTCCAGCATGAGCTCGGCCGAGACTTCGGAGAAGTTATTGACGAAGTTGAGTGGGTTTTGAATCTCGTGGGCGATGCCGGCCGTGAGCTCGCCCAGGCTGGCCATCTTCTCCTTCTGAATGAGCTGGGCCTGGGTGGTGCGCAGGTCGGTGAGCGAGCGTTGCAGCTC
>CALMOO010000086.1:6860-15322 GCA_937871705.1 uncultured Hymenobacter sp. | reverse complement strand
TTTTAGCTCGAAACTGGCCCAAGTCTCTTAACTTTTAACACAGTTCATGATAAGTGGCCCTACCAAGGAAGGAAGTCACCTACTGCACCCCTTATATACTAGTAGTTTCCGGTAGGCAATGCTGCTACCGCGGCGCTCAAGGCTTGCCAGGCGATGTCCACCTCGTGGGTCTCCGTGCACCAGTTCAAAAACGCGGCGCGCAGTCCCGCCTGGCTGGGGAGAACAGTGGGCGTAAAAAGGGCCCGGCTGTCGGCTGCCAGCCACTACTGTAGTGCGCGAATGTCTAGGTAATCAAGCTAGGTCGCACAGAGTTGGGGCGTAGCGTAAGAATGGGTTCCAAAGTGGTTTGGTGCGAGATAGCCGAGTGCCATCATTCAGCGTTGCAATCAGCGAGTCGCTGCGCCGCCGCTTGCGGGCTGCGACTTTCGGGAGCCCAGTGCAGTGCCCGGGCTTTGAAGGTCTCGTCTTGTTTTTGCCGTTTGGCCAGCGTAGTCTTTATGAGTTATATGTCTGTGAAGCAAGAACTATACTCCCTGCTTCTGTGCGCCTAACCTCGACTACCTCCGTTACCTGTAGGCAAGCAAACTCGCTTTTTATTTTAGAATACTTGTTCCATTATAGTAATCGGCTTCGTACATTTGCAGAACAATTGTTCCAAAACTCTCTTCAACCTCTCCTTATGAATCGTTTGCAAGGAAAAGTCGCCGTTATCACGGGCGGCAACAACGGTATCGGTTTCGCCACCGCCCAGCAGTTCATCGCCGAAGGCGCGCAGGTCGTTATCACCGGCCGCAATCCGCAGGCCGTGCAAGAGGCCGTAGCCAAGCTCGGCAGCCAGGCCGTGGGCGTCATCTCCGATGCGGGCCGCATGGCCGACGTGCGGCAGCTCGCGGCCCAGGTGCAGGCCCACCACGCGCGCATCGATGTGCTGTTTGTCAACGCCGGGGTTTCGTTGATTGCCTCCGTTATGGAAGTCGATGAAACGCATTTCGACGAGCATTTCAACATCAACGTCAAGGGGGCCTTCTTCACGGTGCAGCAGCTGCTGCCGCTACTGAATGACGGCGGCTCCATCATCTTCAACGCCTCGGCTACCGCGCACCGCGCCTTTCCGAACAACTCGGTGTACGCGGCCACCAAGGGGGCGCTACTGGTGCTGACCCGTAATTTTGCCCTAGAGCTGGTGGAGCGCAAGATTCGCGTCAATGCCGTGAGCCCCGGCCCGATTTCGACTCCCTTCAACGCCAAGTCGTTTGAAAAACTGGGCATGTCGGCCGATGCCGCCACACAGGCCGCCGACGGCTACGCCGCGTACGTGCCACTGAAGCGCCTGGGCCAGCCTCAGGAAATTGCGGCTATCGTCACCTTCCTCGCCTCCGACGAGGCCGGGTTCGTGACCGGGGAGGAAATCATCGCGGGCGGCGGCATCGGCACGTTTTAGGGCGGGGCCTTGGGCGCCAGCCGCTTCCTTTTTTACTACCCCCCTTTTTACCACAATGGTTACTCAACCCCTATTAACGGCCTTCGACGCCGACCACCTGCACCTGCGCAACCGCGTGGTGCTGGCCCCCATGACCCGCAGCCGCGCCGACAACCCCGGCACCGTGCCCAACGAGCTGATGGCCACCTACTACGCCCAGCGCGCCTCGGCGGGCCTGCTCATCAGCGAGGGCGTGTACGTGAGCCCCGAGGCGGCGGGCTACCTCAACGTGCCTGGCCTCTACTCGCCCGAGCAGGTGGCGGGCTGGCAGCCCGTAACGAGCGCCGTGCACGCGCGCGGCGGCCAGATTTTTGCGCAGCTCTGGCACGTGGGCCGCATGTCGCACCCCGATTTGCTGGGCGGCGCCCTACCCCTGGCTCCTTCGGCCCTCGACCCGGAAGCCCAGGTATTTACCCCTAGCGGCTTTCAGAGTACGGTAACGCCGCAGGCCATGAGCCTGGCGCAAATTGAGAAAGTTATCGCCGACTTTGCCCAGGCCGCCAAAAACGCGCTGGCGGCCGGCTTCGACGGCGTGGAAATCCACGCGGCCAACGGCTACCTGTTCCACCAGTTTTTCAACGGCACCAGCAACACCCGCACCGATGCCTACGGCGGCTCGAACGAGCACCGCGCCCGCCTGCTCTTCGACGTGCTCGACGCCCTGCGGGCAGCTGGCGTGGACCTCGGCCGCGTGGGGGTGCGCCTCAACCCGTCGTTCTACGGCCTGTTCGGCACGACCCTGGATGCCGACACCATCCCCACGTTCGAGCTGATTGTGCGGCGGCTCAGCGCCGATTACTCCCTGGCGTATCTGCATCTCTGCGAACCCTTTACCGACGTGAGCCAGGTGCCGTTTGCCGAGCCTAACATTGCCAAGCGCTTCCGGCCGCTCTACCGGGGCACGCTCATCATCAACGGCGGCTTCGGCCAGGAAGAGGGGAATAAAGTCCTGGCCGACCTGGTTTCGTTTGGCACGCACTACATCGCCAACCCCGATTTGGTGGAACGCTTTGCCCAGCACCAGCCGCTAGCCCCCGCCGACAAGGATACCTACTACGTGCCCGGCGCCCACGGCTACACCGACTACCCAACCTTCAGCGAGGGGTAGGCGCGTATTTTTGCGACTCATTCACTTTTTACTGCTATGGCCCGTCCCCGCGCATTTGAGGAAGCGGAGGTGCTGCAAAAAGCCCTCGACACGTTCTGGCGCCGGGGCTACAGCGCCACGTCGGTAGAAGATTTGGTGGCCGGCACGGGCCTCAACCGGGCTAGCCTCTACGCCACGTTCGGCGATAAGCACCAGCTGTTTATCCGGGCGCTGGGCCACTACCAGCGGCAAAGCTGCCAGACCCTGACGGCACTCACCGCCGACCCCAACGCCGGGCCGCTGGCCCACCTGCGCCAGATTCTGGAGCTGACTCTATCCCTGGCTCTGGCCGACGACCAGCAGAAGGGCTGCTTTATGGTGAACGCCACCGCCGAGCTAGCCCCCCACGACACCGAGGCCCAGGCCCTGGTGCGCCAGAACCAGCAGTTCATGGAAAACCTGCTCGTCGGCTTGCTGCGCCAAGGCCAGGAGCGCGGGGAAGTGAACCGCCGCGCCGCCCCCCAGGCCCAGGCCCGCCTGCTGGTCAGCATCCTGAACGGCATGCGGGTGCTGGCCAAGGCCAACCCCGACCCCCAGCAGCTGCGCGACGTGGTGGATACGGTCCTGCTCGCGCTGACGTGAGGGGAGATTTTTGCTGACTGCTTTCCTGCCACCGCAGTCTTTTAAGGTAGCGTCTGCTACAAAACAGGGCCCCTGCCAGTAAGCGGCAGGGGCCCTGTTTGCTTGCTAAGTCCTTAGCTACAAATAATTTATTGGGGGAAGCCGGCTAGAAAAATAAGCGGGTGCCCGGCGAAATACGACACCCAAACTGCCCCGCTGCCCCTAGCGAATCGCGCCGGCCCATCGGCTTACCGGGCGCTCACCTGATTGGCGGGCTGAGGCTGTGCAAACGCCTCTGCTACTCCCTTGCTGAGCTGTTTCAACACAAAATCGGGCGCCAGCCGGCTCATGATGCGCAGCATCCCCGCTAGGCCAGGATACATGGCGAAGGTGTTGTGTTCCATGCCTTGCAGGGTTCCAGCCACCAAGTCCTTGGGCGCAATGAGTTTAGTCAGGTCCTGGCCGTTGGAAAACCGGGTATTGAGCGGCGTGTCGGCGGCCGGGGGCACCAGCTCAAACACCTGCACCCGCGTATTTTGCAACTGCACCCGCAGCGCTTGCGTGTAGGAGCGCAGGCCGGCCTTGGCCGCGCCGTACACTGGGGCCAAAGGAAAAGGCACCAGGGCCAGCCCCGACGTGATGTTGAGGATAGCGGCCGTTGGCTGGGCCTGCAGGTGCGGTAGAAACTGCTGCACCATGCGGATAGGGCCCGCCAGGTCGATATCAATTTCTCGCGTCACGTCAAACACACTCAGCGCGGGGTCTTGCAGGTTGAGCTTGTGCATTTCGCCCGCGTTGTTGATGAGCATGTTGAGGGCCGGAAACTGCGCCGTGACCTGCTCAAATAACGCTTGGATAGCGGCGGGGTCGCTCACGTCACTCTGAAAGGTGTGCAACTGGGGCAGGCGCTGCTTGGCTTGGTCAAGCTTGGCCTGATTGCGGCCGGTAATGAGAACAGTGTTGCCGAGGGCAAGCAGCTGGGCGGCAAACTCGTAGCCAATGCCACTGGTGCCGCCGGTTATCAGGATGGTGTTACGTTGCAATTTCATGGGGTAGGGACTGCGATACTTTACCGCCTAAATGATTTTAGGATGGCCAAATGTACGTCGGTTACTTTTACCAGCAAAAAATGTTTTTAAAGTAAAGTTTACTGAATCTCCCGCTACTGGCTCTCCAGGCTGCAAATCCCATCTTGACGAAACTTTACCGGCAAAATTATTTTTTACCGGTACTATTGCCCCTAAGCTATCGTACCTTGCCGGTTACCTGCCGCCGCCAGCTAGCTTGATGGGCAGGCAGATTTTTTACTTTTCCGCTCCTTACAGCTCACTCTGTGTCAGACCTGTCGTCCGAATCACCCATTCAGAACAAGTACCTCTGCGTTGACTTCCTCAACACCGAGTACCAGTTGAAAAACACCCGCGTGGAAACCCTCACCACCGCGCCTCAGGTAGTAGACTGGCTGCTGGCGTGCGGTGTGTTCCCCGAACCCGCCGACCAGGCCACCCTTCGGGCCTGGGCGCAGCAGCTACCTGACGCGCTGCTGGCGCTTTTTTACGCCCTGCGAACTGATTTTCGCCAACTTCTAGCGGCCCTGCACCAGCAGCAACCCTTACCAAAAGTGGAACTGGCCCGCCTGCAAGCTCTGCTGCAAAGCGGCAGCCGCTCGACCGCCCTGGCGGCTACGCCAGCAGGGTGGCAGCTACAGTCGCGCCTGGCGCTGCCGCAGTTGGCCGCGATGGCTGTGCCCCTGGCCGAGTCGCTGGCCAGCTTGCTGGTAGCGGGCGAAGCAGAGCGCATAAAAACCTGCGCGAACGCGGCCTGTTCCATTCTTTTTTACGACACCACCAAAAACCAAAGCCGCGCCTGGTGCAGCGCGTGCGGCACCCGCGCCAAAGCCCTGCGCTATTACCACAAGCAGAAAACCATCAGCTAGCTTGGCCAAGCCGGGTACACTGCGCTGGTGCGAACCCGGCGTGACTCCAAGCCGGCGGCATGGCACCTGGCAAATACTACTCGCCCGGGCGCATCTGCGAGGGCTGCTCATGAGTCAGCAGTCAACTTCCCCATCAACTTTCACCCCCTTTCGGGCGTTTCGGTCACTTATGTTAGGTGCTTCTCTAGTTGATGCTTTTCCCCCGTTTGGCCTGCTTTCGCCGGCTGCCCAGCAGCAGCTGGGGGCCGCCTGGGAAGTACGCACGGTGGCGGAAGGCGAGTGGTTGTCCGAGGCCGGGGCCATCTGCCGGGAGGCCTTTTTTATTCAGCAGGGCGTGCTGCGCGTGGTTGCCCAGCCCCCCGGGGGCCGGGAGGTAACGCATTCTTTTCGGCGGGAAGGGCAGTTCTGCACGGTGCTCGCCAGCTTTGAGCAGCAGGTGCCGACGCCGCTGCGCATCCAGGCGGCGTGCCCGGCGCGGGTGCTGGCCCTCGACAAAGCCCGCCTGGACGCGCTGCTACAGCAAGTGCCTGCTTTAGCGGGCTTGTTCGCGCAGCTCATTCGGCAGGAGCTGCTCGATAAGCTGCACACGCAGCGGGCCTACGCCGGGCTGGATGCGCAAGCCCGCTACCAGCTGCTGCTGCTGCACCAGCCCGAGGTGGCCCGGCGCGTGCCCCAGCACATGCTGGCCTCGTACCTGGGCATCACGCCCCAGTCGCTCAGCCGCCTGCGCCAAGCCAGCTGCTAGCCTTTCTTACCATTTGGTAAGCCGACGATGAAAGACCTTTGCCGCGAATCAACGCACGCAAAAAAATGAAAGCTGCTGTCTTGAAGGCGTTTGGAACGCCGCTAGTTGTGGAAACTTTGCCCGACCCGCACCCTGGTGCGGGCGAGGTAGTGGTAGATGTCGTAGCC
Source organism: uncultured Hymenobacter sp. (assembly GCA_937871705.1). Classification (GTDB taxonomy): domain Bacteria; phylum Bacteroidota; class Bacteroidia; order Cytophagales; family Hymenobacteraceae; genus Hymenobacter. The sequence goes on along the minus strand of CALMOO010000086.1, from coordinate 9,286 downwards.
GCGCCGCTGCTCTCCTACGCGAGCGAGGTCTACAGCGGAGCCCGGCAGTATCCGCTGCTGCTGCCGCTGGCCGTGGGCACCGGTGCAGTCGGGCGGGTGCGGGCGGTGGGCCCCGATGCCACCCGGCTGGCGCCCGGCGACTGGGTATTTTGTGACCCCACGGTGCGCGCCCGCGATGAGGAAGTGGCGCCCGACATTATGCTGCAAGGCCTGATTGCGCCCAGCCCCGGCGCGCAGCGCCTGCAAGCGCATTTCCGGCACGGCGCCTTTGCCGAGCAATTGCTGCTGCCCCTGGAAAACGCGGTTCGGCTGGGCCCGCTGGCCGCGGCCGACGCGGGGCGCTGGTGCGCGCTGGGCGCTTTTCTCGTGCCGTATGGCGGGCTGCGGGCGGCCGGCCTGCGGGCGGGCCAGACCGTGCTCATCAGCGGGGCCACGGGGTATTTTGGCAGCGCGGGCGTGGCCGTAGCGCTAGCGATGGGCGCGGGCTGCGTGGTGGCCCCGGGCCGCAACGAGGCGGTGCTGGCCGACCTGACGCGCCGCTTTGGCCCGCGCGTAGTAACCGTCAGGCTAAGCGGCGACGAAGCCGACGACCAGCAGCGGATGCGCCAGGCGGCCCCCAGGCCCATCGACATCGTGCTGGACATCCTCCCGCCGCTGCCCGATGCGGCCCCGGTACGGGCCGCCGTGCTGACGGTGCGCCCCTACGGCACGGTGGTGCTGATGGGGGGCCAGCGCGGGGGGCTGGAATTGAACTACGCCCACCTGATGCGCAACTGCATTACCGTGCGCGGGCACTACATGTACCCGCGGGAAGCCCCGGCCCAGCTGGTGGCCCTCATTCGCGCCGGCCTGTTGTCCCTGGACGAGTGGGGAGTAACTAGTTTCCCGCTACACCAGGCCAATGAAGCCGTGGCGCACGCCACGGCAGCGGGCGGTCCGTTTCGCCATACCGTCATCCAGCCCCGAGCGGCTAGCGGCGAGTAGCCTCCCTATAACAGGCTGTTTTTGGCTACCACAAAAGCAGATTTGGCTACAGAGACCAGGGTAGCGGGGCCGAGCTTTGCGGCATGAAAACCAGGACCACCACCAGCCCGGCCCACCAGCACCAGGTATTTTTAATCAGCGGGGGAACCTCCGGCGTGGGGCAGGCCCTGGCCACGGGCGTGGCCGCCTTGGGAGCCAAGGTGGTCATCATCAGCCGAACGACGGAAAGTGGGCAGCAAGGCGTGGCGCACATCGCCCAGGTGACCGGAAACGACCGGGCCGAGTTCCTGGTAGCCGACCTTTCGCTGCAAGCCTCCATCCGTAGTGCCGCCGAGGAGTTTAAGCGCCGCTTCGACAGCCTGCACGTGCTGGCCAACGTGGCCGGCGCGCTCTTCTTCGACAAGCAGCTCACGGCTGAGGGAATTGACCAGTCCTTGGCCGTCAACTACCTCAGCCACTTCTACCTGACCAACCAGCTGCTGGACGTGCTACAAGCCAGCGGCCCGGCGCGGGTGCTGACGGTCGGGGGGGCGCCGCGGTTTCTGCGGCAGCCGGTCGTCGATTTGCAGGACTTGCAGCTAGCCCATAATTACAGCGGAATGCGGGCGACTTCGCAGGCCATGTTCGCCCGGCTCTATTTCGCCTTCGCCCTGGCCAGGCGCCTGCACGGAACTCGCGTTACGTCCGTTGCTTTTCACCCCGGCCTGATTTCTTCGCGCCTAGTACAAGGCGCGCCGTGGTGGCTAAAGCTGCTCACCAGCGTGCTGAAGCCGTGGGAGAAAACGACGTGCGAGAGCGGCGTGTACGTCGCCACGGCGCCGGCAGCGGCGGGCAACGGCGTATTTTTCGACGAGCAAAAGCGGCTGGTTGCGTTGAATGACCAGTACGACCCGGCCATTGGCGAAAAGCTGTGGCAGCTGAGCGAAGCCCTGACGGGGCTGGCCAGCCGGTAGCTCCGCTGCTGCGCACCGGAAGCCGCTTGCTTTTGCCCCTAAGTTTTTAGCTTTCGCCGCCCTTCTGCCCCCTTCCCGATGTCCAAGCTGCCCTACCGCCTCCACACCATCAGCGACTTGCACCGGCTACGGGGATTCCCACCGCCCGCCCACCCGCTCATCAGCGTAGTGGACCTCGGCACCATCAAGCAGCTGCCCCCGACGGAGGTCACTACTCTGGTAGCCGATTTTTACCTCATTGCCCTGAAAAAAGGGTTTCATCCGCACGTAAAGACGAGGTACGGGCAACAGGCCTACGACTTCGACCACGGGGTGCTCGCTTTCATGGCCTCCGGTCAACTCTTCAGCCTGGAAGTGGCGCCTGCCCAAGCGGCCCCGGTAGCGGGGTGGCTGCTGCTGGTGCACCCCGACTTTCTCTGGAACACGCCACTGGCGACTAAGATAACGCAGTACGATTTCTTCACCTACGCGGCGGCCGAGGCCCTGCAC
>CALMOO010000086.1:0-6850 GCA_937871705.1 uncultured Hymenobacter sp. | reverse complement strand
CCTCTCGGAAAAGGAAGAGCAAACGCTGCTCCACACCATTCACAGTATCGAGCAGGAGTATCACGCCAACCTGGACCGCTTCAGTCAGGATGTTATCTTGGCCCACCTGGAGGTGCTGCTTACCTACGCCGAGCGGTTCTACCAGCGGCAGTTCCTCACCCGCCAGAAGGTAAATCATCAGCTCCTGGCGCAGCTAGAAGCCGTGCTGGGTGCTTACCTGGCCAGCGAGGCGCTGCCGCAGCGCGGCTTGCCCACCGTGCAGTATCTGGCCGACGCCTTGCACGTATCCCCCACGTACTTGAGCAGCTTGCTAAAAGCCCTGACGGGGCAAAGCACGCAGCAGTACATCCACGAGAAACTGCTGGAGCGGGCGAAGCTAAAACTATCGACCACCCGCCTGACCGTCAGTGAGATTGCCTACGCGCTCGGGTTCGAGCACCCGCAGTCGTTTAGCAAATTGTTTAAGGCGAAAACCGCCCTTTCGCCGCTGGCATTCCGCCAATCGTTCGCCTAACGATTGGTGAGCCGCTTGGTTGGCAATTTTGTTTTCTCCCTCCCTTTCTTTCACCTTCGCGTCAATGGCAACTCTCTCTTCCTACCACGTGATAATTGTGGGCGGCGGCACGGCGGGCTGCGTGCTAGCCAGCCGGCTCAGCGAAGACCCGGCCCGCACGGTGCTGCTGCTCGAAGCCGGGCCGGCCTACCCGCCCGATGGCTACCCCACCGACCTGACCAACGCCAACGGCATGAGCGTCGAGCCGGCGCGCATCTGGGGCTACCAGAGTGTGCCATCACGCCCCTCCCACAGCATCGCCGCCTACGCCGGGCGAGTGCTCGGGGGCGGCTCGGCCATCAACGGGAGCATTGCGCGCCGGGCCCGGCCCAGCGACTTTGCCCGTTGGCAGGCGCATGGCCTGCCGGGCTGGGAGTGGGCGCAGGTGCTGGCCGACTACAAGGCCCTGGAAAACACCCCGACCGGCGACGACCATTGGCACGGGCGCACGGGGCCCTGGCCCATTCGCCAGCTTCCCGTGGCGCAGCTCACCCCACCGGTGCGCGCCTTCGTGGAGGCCGCAGCCGGTGCCGGCTTTGCCCGCATCGACGACTTCAACGGCGCGCACCAGCACGGCGTGGGGCCGGAAGTGAAGAACAGCGAACATGACGTGCGCCACAACGCGGGCATGGTGTACCTGTCGGCCGAGGTGCGGGCGCGGCCCAACCTGACGATTCAAGCCAACACCACCGTCGACCGCCTCGGGGTGGCGGGCCAGCGGGCCACGACGGTGCACCTGGTGGGGGCGCGGCGCTGGCCGCCGATGAAATCGTGCTGGCGGCGGGCGTCTACGGCAGCCCGGCCATTTTGCTGCGCTCGGGCATCGGCCCGGCCGCGCACCTGCGGGCTCTGGGCCTCGACGTGGTGGCCGACTTGCCCGTGGGCGAGCGCCTGCAGGACCAGCCGATGTACGCGCTGAGCTACCTGCTCAAGCCCGACGCGGGAGCCGAGCCCCCGCACGGCAGCGCCGCCCTGTGGACGCGCTCAGCCCTGGCCGGCGGCGACGAGCTGGACCTGCAGCTCTCCGTGTCGGTGCAGCCCGACGTGGATGAGACGGGTGCGCCGGTGCGCCTGCTCCGCATCTGGGCGGCGGTGGTACTGCCGCGCTCGGTGGGCACGCTACGCCTCAAGAGCCTCGACCCGCTCGTGACCCCACGCATCGCGTACAACCTGCTAGCTGACCCCGCCGACCGCCCCCGCCTGCGCGAAATCGTGCGCGTGGCCCGGCGGGTGGCCCATACGGAGCCCCTGGCCAGCCTGCTGGCCCACGAGCTGCTGCCTGGCCCCGACCTCGAGACGGATGCGGCCCTCGACGCGGCGCTCGATGCCGGCCTGCTCACATTTTACCACGGCACCTCCACGGCCCCCATGGGTGGCCCCGCCGACCCGGCCGCTGTGGTCGATGACGAGGGCCGGGTGCGTGGGCTGACGGGCCTGCGGGTGGCCGACGCGTCTGTGTTCCCCGAGATGCTGTCCGTGCCCATCAACCTGACCGTGCTGCTGGTGGCCGAGCGCATCGCGGCGGCCATGCGGCAGTCGGCGGCGGGTGCCACGCTGGCCGCTGCTGCATAAGGCTTTCGGGGCGACGGGCGCCCGGCGCTAAGGGCATTTCTGGTAACTGGGCTGGCCGGGCCTTGAGATGGACGTGACCATCCGCTCCGGCCTGGCGGTGCGGGCCGACGTGTACTTGCCTACGGGCGCGGCCGGGCTTCACCCGCTAAGCTACTAAGCTTGTGCCTTAAACAGGTGCATACTCCGCGTAGCTGGCCGCCGCCGAAGAAGAACGTCGTGCCCAGCCGGCCTGCCACAATCACTTGCAGAGGCTGCGTGAGTAATTCCCCGACCAGGTGAAACGCATCAAACCCCCGCAGCAGGGCGTCGCTGCGAAACAAGGGGCGATTGGTTGAGTAAGGACTGTAGCTGCGGGGCGTGCGGTAGTAGTCCACGGCTTCGAGCGTGTCTGGGTCCGTGATGCCGGCTGCTTTGGCTTCCTCCAAGGTATCGGGAATCCACTTTACGCGCCGCTCTTCGCCGCCTTTAGCTTCGACGGTGCGCTGCTGGTCGTATAAATTGCTCCAGCGGCGGGCTATGGGGAGAAGCCTGATGGCGGTGCTTGCCTCGCCCGGCAGTTCGCCGCCTACGTCGTGCTGCTGGCGGAACTCGTGCAGCAGCGGGGAATCAAACAAAACGGTGATGGCCCGAAAAGAGCCGTTCGGGGCCGGCTGCTTCGTGAACTTAACCAGAAAGTTTTTCCGAACAAACAGCAGGCTACCCGCGCCAAACTCCTGGCTGGTGCCGGCCTCGGTCACGCGCAGGCTGCTCACTACGCTATAGCTCAGGCCAGGCACGGGCACGCACGGCTCGTGCCTGGCCTGGTGGCTAGCCTAGCGCGGGTACACGATGCCCGGCAAGGTGCTGGGGGACGATGGCTTCGTTCTCACGCGTTGGTCCGGCTGGTCTGGGTCCGGCAAAGGTCGGCAGCGAACACGGGAAGCGTTTGCGTGAGAAGCTCAATTTTGTTTTGCAGCCAGCTTATGGATGCTGGTGCGGATGGCGCGCCAGTTGAGCTAGCCTGCGGAGCGGGTTGTTCTCACGGCTAGGCAAGAGTCGGCCGAGCGGGTTGCTGGTTAGCTGATTCAGAAGGTAGTAGGAAAGGCTTGTAAATTACCTTTAAACCAAGTCGCTAGTCGGGCACCTCGGCGTGGCTGCCGGGCTCGGCGGGGGTCATACCGTTGGTGCGCTGGCGAAAGTCCTGGGTGTGCAGGTAGGCTTGCATGCGGGCCCGCTGCACGCCGCCCAGCGGCCGGTGCGCGTCCAGGGTATGGATGGGGTTGAAGGAAATGCGCTGCTCAAAGTAGCGGTAGTGCTCTTCGCTGAAAGCATCCTGCGGCGGCAGGGTCAGGCGCGCCACGGTGCGGTAGGGGCTTTGGTCCTCGGGCCACTGCACCGAAGCGTCTTCCACCGGCATGGTGTCCAGGTTGGTGCAGAGCTGCACGCTCAAGTCGAACTCGGCCCCGTGCCGGGCGAAAAACGCCACCATCACATCGCGAAACGCATCGTTGTCCTGGCTGGCATCGACGTGCGGGTTGCTGATGAGGGCCAGAGTTTCCGGGGTCGGAAACGCGGCCACCTTGGCGATATAGGCGCCGTAGCGCGAAGGCGTCTGCGTATAGTACGGGTGGCTGAGGGGGTGCAGCGGCTCGCGGCCCAGCAGCTTGAGCGTGCCCGCTTCCAGCCCCACCGCTTCGAGAGCGGCTTCCACCCCGCGCGCGGCGTAGGACGCGCCCACGATAACCTCTTCCGGCAGGGCTGGCGTGTGGGAGGCGCCCAGCTTAAAGTTGAGCAAAAAGGCTTTGGCCGTGGCGCTGATGAAGGCCGGGTCGGGGGCGAGTACCCAGTCCTGGGTGGTGGTTTCGCGGCTGCCGGCCACGTGCGGGCCTTCCACGGCCAGCACCTTCAACGACATGCCCCGCTGCCCGGAGGCGCGGTCGGGCACGGGGTTGCTGGGGCCTTGGGAGTAGCGCGCCAGCACGTCGTAGCGGCCGGGCTGGGCAAACATGCCCTGGGCCAGCTCGGCGGGCAGGCCGGCGGGTACCACCAGCTCGCCCTTGAGCAAGCCGGTGGCCTTGGCGTGGGTGGCGCGCATGGCGTGGCCGTGCTTCTGGCGCACGGTTTCGGCCATGCCGACCATCATCTGGCCGATTTTCTCGATGGTTTCGGCCTCGTCGGCCGGCACCTGCTCGACTTCGGGGGTGTACAGAACGGGGCGCGCGGGGGTGTTGGGCTGTTCGAGGGACATACCTGAGAGAGTTAGTGGGAAATTAGCCTTGGCTGGAATGCGTCCAGATTTTGTTATAAAGCACTGGCGAAAAACTAATTGCCAGGGCGGCGGCCTGCTGCATATGCTGTTGCGCCCCGGGGTCTTTCATTACGTTTTGGTAGTCGGCCAGCGTGGCCCACTGGGCGTAATTGGTCACGGTTTTCTGGTCGTCGCTGACGTGCAAATTCGCCGACACGTAGCCGGGCAGCTTGCTCATGACCGTCTCGGTGGCGTGTTGCAGCGCCGCGAACAATTCCTGGCACTTTTCCGGGGCCACCGCAAACACGTTGATAAGCGTGCAGTAGTGGCGGGAGTCATCGATAGTCGTCATAAGGTTGAAAGGGAAATGGGTAGGTTGAGCTAGTTGCCAGCGCCTCACGGGCTGGCCGGCGCCGGTCTTGGGCGATAACAGCTGGCTTAGGCCGGCGAACCACGGGTCAGGGCCGCGCGAATCAAGTCAAAGTCGGCGGCTGGAATTTGGAAGCAGCCAAACCGAAAGCGGTAGCCCCAGTGCGCTTTATCCCGAATAAAGGTTAGGTGCTTTAGCAAGGGCTGAATCGGGGCTTCGGTGACGGGCTGGTAGAGCGCCCGGCGGCGGAAGGGTTGAAAATCAGGCGAAACAGTTTCTTGAAACACGTCGCCCTCGCTCACCTCGCCCAGGGCCACAAAGCACTGGCAGGGCGCCGCCTGGCCAAACACCAGCTTAGGCGCGTACAGGAGCAGGCCGTCGCCGGGCTGCAGGCGGCGCACCGGGCCGGGTTGGCCGTGGTTGGCCTGCACGATGCCTTCGGCCACGCCGTGCAGCGCGTGGTCGCGGCTCGCCACGACCACCCAATAGTGGCGCTCGCTCGTGGCTTGGGGCGCGCGTAAGGGGGTAGGCAGTTGGTTTTTCATACGTACTACGGATGATTAGCCAGAAGATGCCAAGCACTAAGTCGCTGTAAACAAAGTAGTCTCGAACCAATTTTAGCTTAGCCGCAGCAGCCGCTCGGCGTTGCCGTGCGCGATTTTTGCCTGGTCGGCGGCCGACAGGGGAGCAGTTTCCAGAAAGTGCCGGGCCTGGCCGTCGGGGTGGTACACGAAGGGGTAATCCGTGGCGTACAGCACCCGGTCGATGCCCATAATCTCAATGGCACTCAGTAAGTAGGGCAGGTGGTAGATGCCGCTGCCGGTGACGGAGAAATGCTGGCGAAAGCAGTCGGCCACCGATTTGCGGCCGGCCGGCAGTTGCGGGGTTATCTGGTTGGCCCGCTCCAGAAAAAAGGCGACCGTCTCGCCCCAGTGGCCCAGAATAAGCTGCAAGCCGGGGTAGGCATCAAACACGCCCGCCACAATCAGGCGCAGCGCCCCAATGCCGGCGTCGAGGTGCCAGCCCCAGCCGCCGGCGGCAAACACGTTGTTCAGCGCCGCGTCGAAGCCCTCGTAGTACACGGCCCGCACGGCGCGGGGCGGCATCTGCGGGTGCAGGTACAGGGGCACGCCGAGCGCGGCGGCCTCGGCCAGCAAGGGTCGGAAGTCGGGGTGGTCGAGGTACTTCTCGCCGGTGCGGCCGTGGAGCATGGCCCCGCAAAAGCCCAGCTCCTGCACGCAGCGCCGCAACTCCTGCACGGCGGCGGCCGGATCGGGCGTGGGCAGGGTGGCGAAGCCGCTGAAGCGGTCGGGGTGGGCCCGGATGGCGGCGGCCAGGCGGTCGTTGGCCTGGCGGGCCAGGGGCACGGCTTCGGCGGGGGGCAGGGCCTGGGTGGCGGGCGTGGTCACGGAGAGCACCATCCGGTCGAGCCCGATGAGGTCCATTTGCCGCAGCCGGCCCTCGCCCAGGTCCAGCAGCCGGGCCTGCGAATCCTTATCCTGAAACAGCAGCATGCTGTCGTCGTGCGCCGCGGGCCCGAGGCGGTTGAGCGCCGCTAGTAGCTCCGGCGTATGGAAATGCTCTTCTAAGCCAATGAATTTCATATTAGTTGCTTAACATCAGTAAGTAGACCTGCTTTAGCCGGCACGTAGCGCTGCACGCAGGCCAGCACATCGGCTAGCGTGGTCCACTGTCCGATTTCCGGGTCGGGAATCTCGATTCCCAGGCCGTATTCGAGGCGAATTCCCAACTGGACTCGTTCGAGCAAATCTAGGTGTAGGTCCGCTTTCAGGTGGGTGGCGAGCGTTAGCACTGGCTGGCGCAGGTACCACACCTGCTTGCGCACCAGTTCAAATAGCCGCTCCTGGAGGTCAGGGGTTGTCATGGTCGTTACCGGATTTTATGAAGCCGCTAGCCCTAGGTAATCGTGGTACGAGGCGGGAGCTGGCCCTGCCTCGTACCACGATTGCCACTTTGAAGGCTGCAGTAACTCCAAGGAGTTCTTGGAGCGCGCTTGGATTTTGCTAAAATTGCTTTTAGAACGTCCTGCTGAGCTTGTCGAAGCAGCTCTACCGCTTCATCTGGGCCGTTCAACGAAGCGGTAGAGCTGCTTCGACAAGCTCAGCAG
>CALMOO010000085.1:622-3253 GCA_937871705.1 uncultured Hymenobacter sp. | reverse complement strand
GCACCGGGGCCTGTCGTGACCTACAAGCGCGGGGGCGAATCGAAGCACAATGAGCTGCCGAGCAAGGCTTTGGACGTGGCGTTTTTGCTACCGGACGGGACTACTAGCTGGTCGCCGGAGCTGCTGGGCAAGTTTGCACGGCTGATGAAGGCGGCGGACGTGCGGGTGCGGTGGGGCGGCGACTGGCCGGGGTTTAAGGACCGGCCGCATTTTGAGGTATAGGGCGGAAATGAAACGAGCGGGCCAGCTGGTCCGCTCGTTTCTTTGTTTAATGGAGGTGGTGGGTAAGCGTGGGGAGGGATAGCTCAAGGGAGCTCGCTAGGCAACGGGGAGCGTGATAGTGAACTCGGTACCCTCGCCTTCCCGGCTCTGAACGGAGAGCGTGCCGCCGTGGCCCTGGGCGATGATGTCGTGGGAGAGCGAGAGGCCCAGGCCGGTGCCCTCACCCGTGGGCTTGGTGGTAAAGAAGGGCTGGAATATCTTGGCCTGTACCTCCGGGCTCATGCCTGTACCGTTGTCTTGTACCCGGATGTGCACCTGCTGGCCCACTTGTTCGGTTTGTACCCTGATAGTGGGCGCGTAGCCCGGCTCGCCGGCGAGCTGGCGCTGCTGCACGGCGTAGAAGGCATTGTTGAACAGATTGAGCAGGACGCGGCCTAGGTCGGCCCCTACCCCATCTACCAGGGGCAAGCCCGGGGCGAAGTCGGTTTTCAGCTCCGCGTTGAAGGTTTTGTCCTTGGCCCGCAGGCCGTGGTAGGCCAGGCGCAGGTACTCGTCGGCCAGCACGTTCACGTCGGTGGGCTGACGCTCGCCGGTGCTGGCGCGGCTGTGCTCGAGCATACCGCGCACGATGCCGGCGGCGCGCTGCCCGTGTTCGGTGATTTTGGCCAGGTTCTGCCGCACGTCGGTCGCTAGGGCGGTTACCTCTTCTCCATCGCCCGCTGCTTGCGCTTCTTCCAGCTCCAGCATGAGTTCGGCCGATACTTCGGAGAAGTTGTTGACGAAGTTGAGCGGGTTCTGAATCTCATGGGCGATGCCGGCCGTGAGTTCGCCCAGGCTGGCCATCTTCTCCTTCTGAATGAGCTGGGCTTGCGTGACTTGCAGCTTGGTGAGCGCCTGCGTGGTCTGGTCGCGCTGGGTTTGAATTTCGGCTTTCTGCTCACTGAGCAGGGTATTAGCCCGCTGCTGGCGGCGGTTGCTACGCCACAGCAAAAACGAGAACCCGCCAATCAGGGCCAGCACCACCAGCACGGCCCCGAGCACCCAGCGTTGGCGCCGGGCCCGGGCGGCATCTTGCTGCTGGGCTTGCCGCAGGCCGGCAATGCGCAAGGTCTGGGCGCGGTCGGCTTGCTCGATTTCGTAGCTGGCCACATGTAAGGCCCCTTCGCGCGCCTCGAGCGAATCGGCGAGCGCCAAGGCGGCGACCGCATAGCGGGCGGCCGGCGCGGGCTGGCCCTGCTGCTGGTAAAAGCGGGTGAGCGCGCGCAAGTAGGCCAGGCGCAATGGCATGTTATGGGCTTGCTGGGCCCTGCGGTAAGCCGCTAGCCAATGCGCTTCGGCGCCGGCCGCGTCGCCCCGGGCCGCGTCATAGGCCGCCCAGGTTGCATCCAATTGCAGCCTACCTGCCCCCGTTTGTAATGGGAGATGGAGCGAATCGGCCAGGTGCTGAGCTGCCTGCAGAAACGGCTGGGCCAAGGCTGGGTGGCTCTGCGCCACCAGCACCGCACTGCGGAGCGTAAAAACCAGGGCTTTTTTGAGAGCCAAGGACAAGTACTGGTGCTTCGGGAGCACAAGGGCCTTGTCGAGCGTGCGCAGCGCGGCCGGGTACTCGTGCCGCTGCACGTACACATCGGCCATGATTTTGTAGGCGTAGAAGCAGTCGTCGTGGCGGCGCTGCAGCCCGGCCACGGCCTGCTGCAGGTAGTGCAAGGCCTTGGCCGTGTTGCCCCACGTGGCGTAGCGCGCGCCAATCGTGGCCAATTGGTTGTTGTAGGTATTGCCGTCGAAGAAGCGGTAGCATTGCAGGGCCTGCAGGTTATAGCTCAGGGCTTGGTTATAGTCGCCCTGTGCCCCGTAGTAACCAGCTAAGGCCAGGTAGCAAGGGGCCATGCTTTCGGTGGCCCCGCGCTGCTGGTAATACACCAGCCTGGCCTGGTAGTAGCGGCGCATGGCTTCTGGCTGCCGCAGTTCGCTGAAGAGGCTGCCCATGGCGTACAGCAAGTTGGAAGCAAACCGACCCTGCCGGTCGAACGCCACCACGGCGGCCTGTAGGGTGTCCAGGGCGCGCGACACGTCGTGGGCGTTATAGAGCCGTTTTCCACTCGCCATCAGGCGGTAAGCGCGCCGCTCGGGGCGGTGTAGCCGGGCACTGAGGTCGGCCGTTTCTACTATCTCCTCCACCTGCAGGTCCGTTTCGTTCCCTACCAGAAGCGACACATCGGCCAGGTGCATGAGCGTGCGCAGCCGGGCCGTGTCGGCACGCTGGGTAGCCAGCACCTGCCGCAAGGAATCAGGCCGGGTCTCCCAATAGCGGTGGCGAGCAGCCGCCGAAGTTTGCGCTGCTAGTGGGCCGTAGCTCAGCCCCAACAGCACGAGCCAAGCCGCCACGCGGTAAAATGAAGCAGGAAGCAT
>CALMOO010000085.1:0-553 GCA_937871705.1 uncultured Hymenobacter sp. | reverse complement strand
CGGATAAGGAGATAGTGAAAGTTGTACCAAGGCCTTCTCGGCTTTCGACGGTGAGCGTGCCGCCGTGGCCCTGGGCGATGATGTCGTGTGAAAGCGACAGGCCCAGGCCCGTGCCTTCGCCGGTGGGCTTGGTCGTGAAAAAGGGTTGGAAGATTTTGGCCTGCACTTCGGGACTCATGCCCGTACCGTTGTCGGCGACGCGGATTTGCACCTGCTTTCCCACTTGCTCGGTTTCCACGCTGAGTGTGGGCACGTACCCGAGTTGGCCATTAGCTTGCTGGCGCTGCTGCACGGCGTAGAAAGCGTTATTGAACAGGTTGAGCAGCACCCGGCCTAGGTCCGCCCCTACCCCCTCCACCAAGGGCAAGCCCGGGGCGAAGTCGGTTTTCAGGTCGGCATTGAGGGTTTTGTCTTTGGCCCGCAGGCCGTGGTAGGCTAGGCGCAGGTATTCGTCGCAGAGCGCGTTTATATCTAGTGGAGCGCGTTCGCCGGCATCGTGCGCGGCTGTGCTCGAGCATACCGCGCACGATGCCGGCGGCGCGCTGCCCGTGTT
>CALMOO010000084.1 GCA_937871705.1 uncultured Hymenobacter sp. | reverse complement strand
GGAGGCCGGGCTGTTTCCGCTCACGCCGGTGACGCCGGCCGTGCTGCAAATCAACGTGGGCAAGATGTGCAACCAGGTGTGCAAGCACTGCCACGTCGATGCTGGCCCCGACCGTAAGGAAATTATGACCCGCGAGACGATGCAGCTCTGTCTCGACGCGCTGGTCCAGACCGACATTCCAACGGTAGACCTCACGGGTGGGGCGCCGGAAATGAACCCTGATTTCCGCTGGTTTGTGGAAGAAATCAGCAAGCTGGGCCGCAAGGTGCTGGTGCGCTGCAACCTCACGATTATCGTGGCCAATAAGAAATACTACGACTTGCCCGAGTTTTTCAAAAAGCACGGGGTAGAAGTCGTAAGCTCGCTGCCCTTCTACTCGGCCGACAAAACCGACCGCCAGCGCGGCGACGGCGTGTTTGCTGATTCCATTAAGGCGCTACGGATGCTCAATGCCGTGGGCTACGGCCAGGAGGGTAGCGGCCTGGTACTGAACTTGGTATATAACCCAGCCGGGGCCTTTATGCCCGGCCCGCAGGCGGGCTTGCAGCAGCAGTTTAAGCGGGCGCTGGCGAAGGATTTCGACATCGTGTTCAACGAGCTGTTTGCCATCACCAATCTGCCGGTGAGTCGGTTTCTGGACTACCTCGTGGAGTCGGGCAACTATGCGGGCTACATGGAGAAGCTCGTGACGGCCTTCAACCCCACGGCGGCGGCTGGCGTGATGTGCCGCAACACCATTTCGGTGGGCTGGGATGGCGGCCTCTACGATTGCGACTTCAACCAAATGCTCGACCTGCACGTGGCCAGCACCTCGCAGCACATCCGCGACTTCGACGCCGCCGCGCTGGCCGCGCGCCCCATCGTCGTCAACCAACACTGCTACGGCTGCACGGCGGGCGCCGGCTCCAGTTGCGGCGGCACGGTGGCGTAGAGTAGGCGCGCTTTCTTTACTATCCAACTCTTTGCCACTGCGGTGGCTTTCGTACATGACTACTTTACAGGCGGCTTTCGCATCCAGGGCTACCGTTTTGCGGGCCAGCCAGCAGGCATCAATGGGCATTGCTTTGGCCACCGCATGAAGCTAATGCTCCGTCATTGCCTGTTGTCCGAAGCACTGGGCACGGCCATTTTGCTGTTTTTTGGCACCGGCGCCGCCGTAATTGATGAGCAAACCCACGCGCTGGGCCACGGCGGCGTGGCGGCGGCTTTCGGGCTGGTGGTGCTCATCATCATTCAGGGGCTGGGCCACGTGAGCGGGGCGCACGTCAACCCGGCCGTAACCATCGGCTTTTGGGCGGCGGGGCGCTTTCCGGGCCGCCGGGTGCTGCCCTATATTGCCGCCCAACTGGTGGGCGCCTTCGTAGGCAGCGGCTTGGTCAAATTATTGGCTACTAGCGGCTCAACACTGGGCGCCACGCTGCCGGCCCACGGTGCGGGCCAGGCATTTGGCATCGAGTTGGGGCTCACCTTTTGGCTGATGCTGGTGATTTTGCGGGTCACTTCCAGCTTTTACGAGCAGGGTATGCTGGCGGGCCTCACCATCAGCGCTACGGTGGGGCTGGAGGCACTGGTGGCCGGCCCGCTCAGCGGCGCGTCCATGAACCCGGCCCGCTCGCTGGCACCGGCCTTCGTGAGTGGCAACCTGGCGGCAGCCTGGGTGTACGTGGTGGCCCCAGTGGCCGGCGTGCTGCTGGCCGTGCTGGTCGACCGGCTATTGCAGCTTAAAGAGCCGGCGGCAGCGGTGCCGCAACCGTAGAAGTACAATAACGCCGTATGTAGAGACGCATGTATGCGTCTCTACATACGGCGTTATTGTACTTCCCTACCCCCTACTCCCAGAGTGGGTAATGCTCAAGCTGCACTTCTTGGCCAAAGAAAATGCGCGTGCTTTCTTCAAACGAGCGGGTGAAATCGGACACGTAGAAGTGGTGGGCGGGCGCCACCTCAATGGCTGGGGCCAGTAGCTGGCGCGTCGCCAGCTGCTCGGCTACGGTGGCGGCCACTACGTCGGAAGGGTCGAGCACGGTTACACGGCCCTGGTAGTAGGCCTCCATCTCGGGCTTAATGAGTGGGAAGTGCGTGCAGGCCAGCAGCAGGGCATCGATGCCTTGCAGGGCAGGATGGTCGAGGTAGGAGCGGATAATTTCTTCCGACACCCGGCCGTTAAAAAAGCCTTCCTCTATCATCGGAATGAGCAGGGGGGTAGCGAGCGCGTGCAGGTCCACGCCCTGGTCGAGCTGGTCGATTTTCTTGCGGTAGATGTTGGAACCTACCGTTTGCTTGGTGCCAATGAGGCCCACCGGGCGGCCGGCATACTGCTGGCCCACGTGTGCCACCACGGGGTCTATCATGCCCACTACCACGGCTTTAGAACCTACATATTCGCGCACTAGCTCGTAGGCCGCGGCCGAGGCCGAGTTGCAGGCAATGAGGATGAGCTTGCAGTGCTGGCGCAAGAGCACGTCGCAGATTTTGACGGCGTAGGCCTGGATAGCGGCGGTGCTTTTCTCGCCGTAGGGCAGGTGGGCGGTGTCGCCGAAATACACGAGCCGCTCGTGAGGCAGGCGCTGGGCTACGGCGCGGGCCACGGTGAGCCCACCAATGCCAGAGTCGAAAATACCAATGGGCCGGGCGGCGCCGGCAGGTGCAGAAGTCGTCATAAGTGGCGGTAAAGGTCGGCAGCAGATGCTTGAGCGGCAGACATGGGGGTAGGAAGCCGGTTTCTGCCTATTTTGGCGGCCGCTTTGGCTTCTTTCCCACCTTCCTATGAGTGCCGTATTATTGGAGATAGACCAGGCCCTGGCTAGCTACGGCGCCCACCACCAGGCACGCCCTGTGGCCGTGTACCTGGGGGTGCGCAAGTTCACGCAGCTTACGCTGGATATAGCCGCGCTTGGCACCTTGCCCGGCCTTAGCACCGCCGCTGGCCGGCCCCTCACCTACCGCAACCTAGAGCTGCTGCGCGACGAGGTGAATGTAGATGAGATACGCGTGATATAAGCCACAAAGTTGAGGCCAGCGCACCTACGCGCGCCCGTCAGCGCGACTTATTCCAGCTTAAACCTTTCTAGTAGCACCACTGGCTGCCCTTTGTAGTCGGTGCGGCTAAACTCCTGGTAGCCGCATTTGATGGCCAGGCGCAGCGAGGGCAGGTTATCGACGCCAATAAGGCACACGGTGCGCGCGCCAGGCAGGTGCGTGTCGCCCCAGGCCAGGGCGGCCAGCGCAGCCTCGGCGGCGTAGCCCTGGCCGTGGGTGTGCGGCGCCAGCACCCAGCCTACCTCGGGCCAGCCTTTGAGCGAGGGCGTAATGTCGCGCTGCCAGGTGCCAAAGCCCACTGCGCCAATGTACTGGCCAGTAGCTTTTTCCTCAACGGCCCAAAAGCCATACCCTTCAATATACCAAACTCCCATGTGGCGCAGCATTTTGGTCCACACCTCTTCTTCGGTAATAGTCTGGCCGCCCAGATACTGGTAAAACTGCGGCTGCTGCCACATGGCCACAGAAGCCTCTAAATCAGCAGCATAATGGCCGCGCAGCCGCAGTCGCGCCGTTTCAATAATCGGGATAGTCATTACAGAAGCGGCTGCAAGGTGCGCCACACGGTGCGGGCCACCAGGCGGTGGCCTTCGGGCGTGGGATGAATGCCATCGCGCTGGTTAAGGCGAGCAATGCCCCCTACCCCCTCCAGTAGGAAAGGAATGAGCACGAGGTGATTACGAGTGGCAGTTTCGGCGTAGAGCTTCTTGAAATCGGCGGCGTAGGCGGGGCCCATGTTGGGCGGAATCTGCATGCCGGCCAGTACGATTTTGGCCTCCGGCGCTTTCTGGCGCACCGTGTCGATGATGGCCTGCAAATTCTGGCGGGTGTCTTGCAGGGGTAGGCCGCGCAGGCCATCGTTGCCGCCCAGCTCCAGCACAAACACGCTCACGGGCTGGCGGCTCAGCACCCAGTTTACCCGCGAGCGGCCGCCGGCGGTGGTTTCGCCGCTCAGGCCGGCGTTCACGACGGCGTAGGGCAGGTGCAGCGAATCAACTTTCTGCTCTACCAGCGCGGGGTAGGCCTCATCGGGCTCCACGCCGAGGCCGGCCGTGATGCTGTCGCCAAAAAACAAAATCGTGGGCTGGCTCTTGGCTACGGCGTCGCGGCCGGCTTCGGCCGTATCGGGGGGGGTAGCGGC
>CALMOO010000083.1 GCA_937871705.1 uncultured Hymenobacter sp. | reverse complement strand
GGCCGGCGCAGAGGTGCAAAAGCCGCTGGCTACGGTAGTGATTGGCGGGTTGATTTCGGCCACCCTGCTCACGCTGGTGGTGCTGCCGGTGCTCTACAGTTTATTTACCAAAGACGGCGAACCGAACCCCCAGGATGCCGCCGCGGCCGCAGCCCAAGCCCAGCAGGCCGCCGAAACCGGCCACGTGCCCACTACCACGCCCGGCCCGATACCGGCTACGACCGTGCTGCTCGTGGGGCTACTAGCACTGCTGAGCGGCTGGGCCCGGCCGGCTCAGGCCCAGAATACCTTGAGTGCTACCACCGCGCAGCCGCTCAGCCTGAGCCAAGCCCTGCAAACGGGTGCCGCCCAAAACCTGTCGTTGCAAACAGCTAACCTGCAAATTGAGCAGCAGCGCGCCCTGGGCCGCACTGGCTACGACGTGCCCCGCACGGTGGTAGACTACCAGTACGGTCAGATTTCGGGTCCTTTTAACGACCATAGTATCAACGTGATTCAGCAAACGGCCCTGCCTCCCGTGTACGCGGCCCAGCGCCGGCTGCTGCAAACCCAGACCCTGACGGCCGAGCAGCGCGCCCGCCAGCAGCAGCGCGACCTGGCCCAGGCTATTCGCGGCACCTACTACCAGCTGCTAGTGGGCTACCGCCGCGCGGCCCTGCTGCACCGGCAAGACAGCCTTTACCGGCGCGCGGCGCACGCTGCTCGCATCCGCTACCAGGTGGGCGAGACCAACCGCCTGGAGCAGGTTTCGGCCGAGGCGCGCAGCCAGGAGCTGCGCAACCGCCTGGCCACGCTGCGCACCGACAACGAGGTGCTGCGCCGCCAGCTGGGCCAGCTGCTCGGGCGTCCTGCGCCCGCCGCCATCGACACCGTGGCTAGTCCGGTGGCAGCCCTCGTGGCGGCCGATACAATGGCGCTCTCCCCCGATACCAACCCTGCCCTGGGGGTGCTGCGCCAACAAGCCACTAGTAGTCAGCAGCAAACGCGGGTCGAGAACCTGCGCCGTCTGCCCGACGTGCGGGTGGGGTATTTCAACCAGAGCATCAACCAAGAGCGGGGCTTCCAGGTGGTGCAGGCGGGGCTGGCGGTGCCGCTGCTGGGCGGCGTGCAGAAGGCCCGCGTGGCGGCGGCGCGCCTGGGCGAGCAGGTCGCTACGCAGCAGTTGGCGTATGCCCAAGCCCAGCTTGGCACTCAGCTGGCGGGCCTGCGCCAGCAGCTGGCCCGCGCCCGCGCTTCGCTCAGCTACTATGAGCAAACGGCGTTGCCGCAGGCCCGGCTTATTCTAACCACGGCCGAAAAAAGCTTTCGGGCTGGTGATATAGAGTACGTGGAGTACGTGGTGAATACCCAGCCGGCCTGGCAAATCCAGGAAAACTACCTCGACCAAGTGCGCCAGTACGACGAGCTGGTAACGAACCTGCTGGCCCTCATCGGCACCGAGCCAGCCGCTCGGTAGTGCGGACTACAAAGTCCGTGCTGCCGGGCGCAGGGCACTAGTTTAAATAGTAATTAAGCACATGAAATTCAATATAATAAGCTGCTTTATCGCCATTGGCCTACTGGCCGGCTGCCACTCCAAGCCCGACGCGGCCGCGACCAAGCCGGCCCCGGCAGCCGCGCCTACCCCCCCGCCCAGCCCCGACCAAGTGGTCGTGAGCCCGGCCCAAGCGCAGGCGGCGGGCATCGAGCTGGGCACCTTCGAGCGGCAAAACATGACCACCGAAGTGCAAGCCAACGGCTCGGTAGAAGTACCGCCCCAGAACCGCGTGTCCATCACGGCCATCATGGGCGGCTACGTGCAGACGGTGGCCGTGCTGCCCGGCCAGCGCGTGGCGGCGGGCGCGGTGGTGGCAACGTTGCGCGCCCCCGAGTACCTCACCTTGCAGCAGACTTATTTGCAGAGCAAGGCCCACGTGCGCTTTCTGAGCGAAGACCTAGAGCGCCAGCGCATTCTCGACGTGGAAGACGTGGGCGCCAAGCGCAAGCTGCAGCAGGCCCGCGCCGACTACGCATCCGAGCAAGCCACGCTGCGCGCCACCGCCGCGCAGCTGCGGCTGTTGGGCATCGGGGTGGCGCGCCTCGATGGGGCCGGCACTATCGTGAGCAGCGTGCCGCTTACTACCCCCCTCGGTGGCTACATAAAGGCGGTTAATATCAACCCCGGCCAGTACGTGAACCCGCAGGACGTGCTGGTGGAAGTGCTCAACCGCGACGACCTGCACCTAGAGCTAAAAGTGTTTGAGAAAGACGTGGCGCAAGTGAAGCCTGGCCAGAAAATTCTCTTCAACGTGCAGAATGCTAACCGCAACGAAGACTTGACGGCGCGTGTGTTTCTGGTAGGCAAGGCCTTCGACGACGAGGCCCGCACGGTGCGCGTGCACGCCCACCTCGAGCCCGAGCGCCAGGACTTACTGCCCGGCCAGTACGTGGCCGCCCGCATCCAAACGGCCGGCGCG
The DNA here is from genome assembly GCA_937871705.1 of uncultured Hymenobacter sp. Taxonomy (GTDB): domain Bacteria; phylum Bacteroidota; class Bacteroidia; order Cytophagales; family Hymenobacteraceae; genus Hymenobacter. Next base: position 2,182 of record CALMOO010000083.1, on the reverse strand, counting down.
CGGGTACGCACCCTGCCCGAGGCCGCCCTCGTGCAGGCCGGCGAGCTGAGCTACATTTTCCGGCGGGTAGGGCTGGATTCGGGCCGCACGGTTTTCCGGCGAGTGAAGGTGCGCGCTGGCCAGCCCCAACACGGCGCCGTGGCCATCACCATCCTCGACCCGCTGCCCGATACTACCCAGCTGGTGCGCCGCGGCGCCTACTTTCTGGATGCTGAATTGCGCAAGGGCGAAGGCGGCGACTAACCATTCCGCAAGCACTTTTTAGGTAATAATAATTCTGCTAAATGCGCGTAGGGGTAGCACCGCATTCTGGGGTCTTGGTCACGAGGCGGCCTTAGCGAGCCACACGCAAGGCCAACCACACCACTAATCCCCAGGCTTTCTTTAGATTCTGCCCTGAACTTCATTTCTTCTAAATAACATCAGCTATTTCATGCGCTTTGTAATTCTAACCGGGATAGTTGCGGCGCTCGCCGGGGCTACCCCAGCCTTCGCCCAAACTGCCCCCACCGATACCTGGAACACCTCGCTGCCCGCCGCCTTGCAGCAGGCGCAGGCTACGCAGCGGCCGGTGCTGGTCGTGTTTTCGGGCTCTGACTGGTGCAAGCCCTGCATGATGCTCAAGCAGGAGGTGTTCGACCAGCCCGAGTTCGTGCAGTTTGCTAAGGACCGATTCGTGCTGGCGCGCTTCGATTTTCCGCGCACCAAGAAAAACCGCCTGCCCGATAGCCAGGTGAAGCTCAACGAGGAAGCCGCTGCCAAGCTCAACCGCGACGGCACGTTTCCGAGTGTGGTGCTGCTCTCGCCCACCGGCCAGGTGCTGGCCCGCACCGGCTACCGCCCCGGCGGCCCCGCCGCCTACGATACCTACCTGGAGCAATTGCTCGCTAAGAAATAGGGCATGATAGGTTCTTGGTTAATAACGAGTAAAAACAGGGGGGTAGGGGCTTGGTGTTGCTTGTTGGCCGGGCTGCTGCTGCTGAGCATCGGGCCGGCTGCGGCCCAAATTCCTACCCCCCGCGCCCGCCTCTACACCCGCGAAGCCCACCTCATGGGCTCGCACTTCACCTTCACCGCCGTGTCGGCCGACGATTCGCTGGCCTGGCGGGCGCTGCGGGCGGGCCTGCGCGAAACCCAGCGCATCGACCGCCTGTGCTCGTACTGGGATTCGACTTCGCAGGTCGTTAAAATCAACCGGATGGCCGGCATCCGGCCGGTAGTGGTCGACCCGGAGGTATTCGACCTCATTCAGCGCACGTTGAAAATCTCGCAGCTGAGCGGCGGCGCGTTTGACATCACCTTTGCCAGCGGCGACAAGATATATCAGTTTGACCGCCAAGAACATGCCAGCCTACCCGATTCGGCGGTGGTGCGCGCCTCGGTGCGCCGCATCGGTTGGCAAAAGGTGCGGCTCGACGCGGCCACGCACTCCGTTTTCTTGCCCGAAAAAGGCATGCGCATCAATCTGGCGGGCATTCTGCAAGGCTACGGCGTGCGCCGGGCCCAGGAAATTATGAAGCGAATGGGCATCGCGGGCGGCCTCATCAACGGCTCGGGCGACGTGTATTGCTGGGGCCACCAGCCCGACGGCGCGGGCTGGCGCATTGCCATCGGCGACCCGGCCCGGCCGCGCAGCGTGTCGTCGTGGCTGACGGTGAGCGACTTGGCCGTCGTCACGGCTGGCAATTACGAGCAATATTTTACTGTAAAAGGCCGCTACTACGGCCACATCATCAACCCGCACACCGGCTACCCGGCCACCGGGCTGCGCTCAGTCACCATCATTTGCCCTGATGTGGAGCTGGCCGACGCCCTCGACGATGCCGTGTTCGTGCTCGGCCCCGTAGACGGTCTGGCCCTGATAAACCGGCTTAAAGGTGTGAGCTGCACGCTCATCGACGACAATGGCCGCACCCTGGTTTCTAAAGGAATGCAGGTTAATTCTTACCACAGCGCGGCACCGGCCGGCGCCGCTACTTCCTCCGTTAAACTATGAAAATATTTCGCGTTTTGCACTGCGCCTGGCTGCTGGCCGGCGCCGTAGCGCTGCCCGGCTGCGTGTCGGTGGCCGCTTACCAGAAAGCCTACCTCAACGACGAGGATATGAAGCTGGCCACAAAAAAGGTCGAACGGCCGGAACCCACCTTTGAGAGCTACGCGAAGGCGCGGGCGGCGCCAACGG
>CALMOO010000082.1 GCA_937871705.1 uncultured Hymenobacter sp. | reverse complement strand
CGGCATAAGTCAAAAAGATAGGGTAATTGGCCTAATGTAATAGTTGGCAGGGTAAGCTCGCCCTTACATTTGAGTTTCAACAAACTACGGTACTGACTTCGTCCTTGGGCTGCCATGTTCTATCCACTTGCGCTGCCCGGGCAGTGGCTGCGTTCCCTTCTGCTTTTGAGGGGCCTCTGGCTGCTTGCCCTCCTGCCCGCCGCCGCCCAATCCGCCCCACCTAGCGTGCGGGTGGAGAGCCTACCCCCCACCGGCCTGCTGCTCAGCCAAGGCTGGCGCTACCACGCGGGCGACGACCCGGCCTGGGCCCGCCCCGACTTCGACGATAGCCGTTGGGACACGATTAACCTCAACCGTTCCCGGCGCGAGCTGCCGCCCGCCGTAAGCACCGGCATCGGCTGGCTGCGGCTGCGCTTGCGGCTCGGCGACAGCCTGCGCCTGCGGGCGCCGGTGCTGGTACCTTTTTATCTGGGTGCGGCCGAGATTTACATCAACGGTAAGCTGCTGCGGCGCGATGGTGTATTCAATCCTTGGCCTACCGAGGTGCAGGCTACCAGCACGCTGTTAGAGCCTCTGGAGTTACCGGCCGACTTCGGGGCCGAGGGCATGCTGGCCGTGCGTTTCGCCCCTTACCAGCCCCGGCTGCAGCGCGGCGTCGAGGACATGCCTTTTTTTGCCCTAACCCTGCGAACAGAGCGCATGCTGCGGCAGCAGGAAGGAGAAAAGCTGTCCGGTCTAGTAGTGTATTATGTAACAGGCGGCCTGTTTCTGCTGCTAGCGCTGCTGCACCTGGCCTTTTATCGCTACAACCCGGCCCAGCGTGCCAATCGCTACTTTGCCCGCTATACCCTAGCGTTGGCGCTGGCTTCGCTGGCGCTTTATTACCTAGAAACACTTGTCTCGCCAGCGCTGGGCGGCTGGGCCCAGTGGAGCCGCCCCACGTTTTACATATTGGTGATGTTGAGTGGCTTGTACGCGGTGCGGGCGCTCTACGCGTTGTTTGGCTTCCGGCCCGGTCGGCTCTATGCCGGCTTGTGGCTTAGCGCCGGCGGGGTGCTGGTGGTAGAAGTAGTGTGGCGCTACACGGGCTCACTAAGTTTTTTTGCCTTTCTGGTATATATGCTCGTGGCTACTGCCGAACAGTTGCGCCTAACGGGGCGGGCGTTGCGGCAGCACCAGCGCGGGGCCCGCATCATTGCCACCGGCTTTGCCATCACCCTGCTCAGCGTAATGCTGCTGATAGGAATACTTGTAGCAAACGTTGAGGGGAGCTTTTTGCTGAATTGCCTCAGTTTCACGCTGCTGTTCCTGCCACCGGCGCTGGGCATCTCGCTGTTTCTGGCCCGCGAGTTTGCGCTTGATGCCGAGCTGCTGCAAGTCAAGCTGGGCGAGGTCGAGCGCCTCTCGGCCCAGACCCTGGCCCAGGAGCAGGAGAAGCAAGCCCTGCTAGCCCAGCAAAACGAAACGCTCGAAACCCAGGTGCAGCAGCGCACCGGCGAGTTGCAGCGCTCGCTCACCGACTTGCGCGCCACCCAGGCCCAGCTCATCCAGAAGGAAAAGATGGCCAGCCTAGGCGAGCTCACGGCCGGCATCGCCCACGAGATTCAGAACCCGCTCAACTT
>CALMOO010000081.1:8175-11341 GCA_937871705.1 uncultured Hymenobacter sp. | reverse complement strand
CTGCAGTTCAAGGATAAGGACGGCGAAACCGTGCTCACGGCCACCACCTTGCTGTATGGTTATTACAACTACAACTTTGCCCGGCCGCTCGACCACACGCAGACGATTTCGGCCGTGACGGGCCGCACCAACGAGTTTTCGGTGGCGCTGGCCAGCGTCGGCATCGAGTCGAACTACAAGAATATTATCGGCCGCATCTGGCTGCAAACCGGCTCGATGCTGAACGTGGTGCAGGAAACCGATGCCTCGGTGCTGCGCGGGCGCAACACGGGCACCACTATCGGCGCCAACGGCGCCAATACGGGGGTAGGGATTACTTCGAACAACCTGAAATACATCCGCGAGGCGGCGGCCGGCTACCACTTCAACGTGGCCTACGGCCTAAATCTGGAGCTGGGTATTTTTATGAGCTACATCGGCCTGGAAAGCTACGTGACTCAGGAAAACTGGAGCTACCAGCGCTCGCTGGTCTGCGACTTTACGCCCTTCTATTTCCAGGGCGCACGGGCGCAGTTCTACCCCAGCAAGAAGTTCAAGACCGAGTTGTGGCTTATGAACGGCTGGCAGACCTATAACACCTACAACAACCGCCCGGCCATCGGCAACTCGAACTACTACCGGCCCAACGAGAACCTGCAGCTGGTAGCCAATTTTTACTACGGCAACGACTCGCGCCCCGGCACCGACTCGCTGGCCGTGGGCCGCGCCGCCTACCCCCACGTGCAGCGCTTTCACCACGACAACTCCGTGGTGGCGCGCTACTACCACAAGGATAAATCGAGCCCGCTGCGCGGCATCACGCAGGCCGCGTTTAGCCTGAACACGCACTACGGCTTTCAGAGCGGCACCGACGCCAGCGGCAACCCCGTGAAGGCTAAGGATAACTACATGTTTGGCTCGTCGCTGGCTAACCGCTTGTGGTTTAATAAGAACAAACTAGCGCTGACCACCCGCGTGGGCTTCGTGAAGAACCCTTCGCGCTACCTCAGCTTCAACCCGTCGGTAGTGGGCTTTACCGACACCGACGCCAGCAAGCTGACGGCCAAGGAAGCCACCGTGACCTTCGACATGATGCCCAGCGACTACGTGACGTTCCGGGTGGAGTACCTGCACCGCTCGGCCAATGTGCCCTACTTCGCCGGGCCGGGCGGCACCACCTCGCCCAGCGGCTACGCCGACCAGCCCCTACCCCCCACCTACGTGCCCGACCTGCGCACCTATGAAAACCGCTTGATTTTCGCCGTCAATTTTCGCCTCTAACACCTTCGCCCTCTTCTTCACTAGTGAAAACGGCTGGCCCCCGCAGGCCGGCCGTTTTCCCATTTCAGTGTTTGCCCCCACATGCGAACTTCGTTTTCCTTCCTGAACTGCTTACTTCATCCGGTGAGAACTCTCGCGCTGGCACTGGTGGTTTCTTGCGGCGCAGAAACTGCCTTTGCCCAAGACTCGACCAAGACTGCCGAAGTGCCCGACCGAGCCCTGCCCGCGCCCTTGAACTCGCCACCCTTTCCGAGTGGCGACTGGGTGGGCACCTACAAGCTAGGCGCCTGGGCCGACGCGCCCGACTATGCCTTGCAGCAGGCGCTGGGCTGGGCCGACAATAAGTCGCGCATCAAAATCTACGGCTGGGTAAACCCGGCCGTGAATTTCAGCACGTCCAAGCACTCCAACATTCCCATTTCGTACGACATCCAACCCAATTCGCTTCAGCTTCAGCAGGCCGTACTACGCATTGAGCGCCAGCCCAATACCGTGCAGACGGACCACATAGACTGGGGCTTCCGGCTCAGCAACGTGTATGGCCTGGACTACCGGTATACCGTAGCCAAGGGCTGGTTTGATAACCAGTACTTCAAGAAGAATGGCCTCTACGGCTACGATGCCCCCGAAGCCTACGTCATGGTGTACGTTCCGAAGGTGGCGCAGGGCATGCTGCTGCGCATTGGCCGCTTTATTTCGCCGGCCGATATTGAGGCGCAGCTTTCGCCCGATAACTACTTGGCCACGCACTCCGTCATGTTTTCCTACGACCCTTTCACGGAAACGGGCGTCCAGTCAACCATTATGCTCAACAAACAGTGGACGGTCGAGTTTGCCCTGGATGCGGGCAACGACATGGCGCCCTGGACCACTTCTTCGCGCCTAACCGGCCAGGCCTTTGTGCGCTACGTTTCCAAGAACAATAACAACTCTATCTGGGCGGGCCTCAACGAGATAGGCCGGGGCAAGTTCGTGAATGGCCACGACAACCTGAACCAGGCTTCCGCGGTGTGGGGGCACAAGTTCAGCGATAAAGTGCACATGATGACCGAGGCCTACTACGAGTGGGAGCGCGATGCGGCTCTGGGCGGCTCGGCCAGCGATGGCCCGGTGCGCTACGGGGCGGGCGGGGGCACGGGGCCTATCTTGCCGGGCGTGTCGGGGGCTACGGGCTTCGTCAATTATTTCATGGTTCAGACATCGGCTAAGAGCTACCTCTGCCTGCGCAACGACTTGCTGGGCGACAAGTCGGGCTGGCGCACGGGCTTCCCCACTACTTACGTGAGCCACACGGTTGGCTTTGTGCAGCAGTTCACTCCCTGGCTGATGCTGCGGCACGAGGTACGCTACGACTATAACCTGGACAACACAGTAGCTCCCTACGACCTTGGCGCCGCTCGCCACCAGGTTGTTGGTACCATGGACATGGTCGTGCGATTTTGAGCCTGCTCAACAAAATGAATAGCTAACCACAACGCTCAAATTACCAGAATTAAGCACTCGGTTTCTGGTGCTACCCCTTCTTATTTCATAACGCTTCTCAATAGCTGGCCTAGTGGTGGCCAGCTGTTCTTCCCTTCATAGTACCCTTTTGCATGAAAGTAGCTTACTCGCGCTCGTTCAGCGTCCTGCTAGGTCTGGCCCTGCCACTCGCGCCCGCGTGGGCCCAGACGGTGCCACCTTCGCCCGCGCCGGCTCCCACCAGCACCACTACCACCGCGCCAGCCGCCACGCCCACGGCAGTAGGCGCGGCCCCTACCGCCGCCGCTGCCGCTGATACAGCCAAGGAGGAGCTTAAGCCCGAGTTTTTTGGCTACGTGGGCGTGTACTACGGCTACGATTTCAACAACCCCGCTAGCCTGGCGCGGCCGAGCTTTATTTACTCCGAAAACCTGCACAACCAGTT
>CALMOO010000081.1:0-8165 GCA_937871705.1 uncultured Hymenobacter sp. | reverse complement strand
TACTTGGGGCGCGCTTTACGGGCAAGCGGGTGCGCGGCACCTTTGCCATCCAAACTGGCACCTACCCCGACGCCAACTATGCCGCCGAGCCCCAGATATTTAAGAACATCTACGAAGCCTGGGCCGGAGTTAAACTAACTGATAACCTGTGGCTCGATGCGGGCATTTTCGTGTCGCACATCGGGCTGGAAGGGCCCAACTCGCGCGACAACCTCACGCTCACGCGCAGCATCATGGCCGACAACTCGCCCTACTACGAGGCGGGCGCCAAGCTCACCTACGACCGGGGTAAGAAGTGGCTGTTCTCGTTCTTGGCCATCAACGGCTGGCAGGTTATCCGCGACCGCAACCAGAACGAGGCTATCGGCACCCAAATCCAGTTTCGGCCCACCCCCAAGGTGTTGCTCAATTCCAGCACCTATCTCGGCGAAGGGCGCAACGTGCCCGATTCGGTGGGCATCCGGCTGCGCTATTTCCACAACTTCTACGTGACGTATGACCCCTCGAAGAAGTGGAAACTCGCCGGTGCCTTCGACACGGGCTGGCAGGAAAAGCTCGACGGCCACGGCGGCTACGACGCCTGGCAGGGCGGCTCGCTCATTGTGCGCCGCCGCCTCTGGGAGCGCGCCGGGCTGGTCGGCCGGGCCGAATTTTACCACGACCCCACGGGCGTGCTGGCCCCCACGCGGGCGGGCGGGCTGCGCACCACGGGCTACTCGCTGGGCTTTGACTATCTGCCGGTGCCGCGCATCATTCTGCGGGCCGAGGTGAAGGAGTTTGTCGATAAAAACCAGGTGTACCTGAAAGACAAATCATTCGTGCGCACCAACGGCGCGGCCACCGTGATGATGGGTTTAACGCTGTAAATGACGGCTATTCGACCGGGGCGCCTCACCCCGTTAGAACAGTTATTAAAAACCTCATTACTCCCTACCCCCACCCCATGGCGCCGACCGAGCAAGACCAACGCGATACCTCCGCCGAGCGCTTTTTGCGCCTTGTGCAGGCCAAGCGGCGCGGCACGCTCAAGGTGTACTTGGGCCTGGCGGCGGGGGTAGGCAAAACCTACCGGATGCTGCAAGAGGCCCAGGACCTGCACGCGCACGGCGTGGATGTGCTGCTCGGCTACGTCGAAACTCACGGCCGCGCCGGCACCCTGGCGCAGCTGCACAACGTGCCGCTGCTGCCCCGCAAGCAGGTGTTTTACAAAGGCCACGCGGTGGAAGAGATGGACCTCGACGGCATTGAGCAGCGCCGGCCGCAGGTGGTGCTAGTGGATGAGCTGGCCCACACCAACGTGCCCGGCTCGCGCAACGAAAAGCGCTGGCAAGACGTGGAGGAGCTGGTGAAAAATGGCATTTCGGTGATAACGGCCGTGAACGTGCAGCACCTGGAAAGCTTGCACGACCAGGTGCTCAAAATCACGGGCACCGACGTGACTGAGCGCATTCCGGACCAGCTGCTGAAGCAGGCCGACGAGGTGGTGAACGTGGACCTGACCGTGGGCGAGCTGCGCGCGCGCCTGGAGGAAGGCAAGATTTATGACGCGGCCAAAGTGCCCACTGCGCTGGCCAATTTCTTTCAGGCCGAAAACCTGCTGCAGCTGCGGCGCCTGGCTGTGCGCGAGGTGGCCCAGCTGCTGGGCCGCCAGATAGAAAGCGAGGCCGGCGGCGCACCCGCCGTGCTACCCCAGCGCCGCAACGACGACCGGCTCCTGGCCTGCATCAACACGAATGAGCAAGCCGCCAAGGAGATAATTCGCAAGGCCTCGCGCCTGGCCGACCGCTTTGGGGCGGCCGCGTGGTACGTGCTTTACGTGCAAACCGGCCACGAAAGCGCCGACCGCATCGGGCTGGCCACGCAGCGCCATTTGATTAATAACCTGCAGCTAGCCACGCAGCTGGGCGCGCAGATTTTGCGGGTGAAGGACAACAACATTGTGGCTGCCATTCGCCAGGTAGCACACGAGAAGCACGCCACGCTGCTCGTGTGCGGCATTACGGGGGCAAAAAACCTGTGGCAGCAGCTCCGGCACCGGAGCGTTACGCACGACCTGCTGCGCGCTATTGCCCGCGATGAAACTGACCTCGACGTGTACTTGGTAACGTATTGATTATGCGGGCTATGAGCTGCTGGCTAATAGCCTTTCGTTAGCCAAGCAGCTACCCGCCAACAGCCAATAGTTACACTCCTATGAATCTTAAAACGAAAATTACCCTCGGCTTCTTGGCCATGCTGCTGCTGCTGCTTAGCATTGGCGGCTACGCCTACTACTCGCTGCGGCAGCTCGACCGCAGCTCGCACGACGTGCTGAAGGCCAACTTATACTCCGTGAACCTGGGCTTGCGCATGCTCAAGAGCCTCGACCAGCTGTCGCGGCAGCCGCTAGCCGACACCGCGGGCATGGCCCACTTTGAAGCCGCCCTGCGTGAGGAAGACCGCAACGTGACTGAACCTGGCGAGCAACAGGTGGTAGATAGCCTGTGGAAGCGGACGCAGCAGCTACAGCGGCGCCAGCAGCAGGCGATGCTTGACCCCGCCACCCGGCTAGGCAACCCGGCCGAGGCTGTAGTAGTGCTCGGGGGCTTCACCTACCAGATGATGGCGCTGAATACCGACGCGCTGAACCATAAAACCGAAGCCGCCAACCGCCGCGCCGACCAGGCCAATAGCAACCTCATCATCTTCGTAACGCTGGCCGCGCTGCTGGCCTTGGGCCTCGTGGGGAGCGTGCCCGAAGCCGCCGTGCAGCCGCTGCACAAGCTCACGGCGGCCCTGAACCACGCCACGGACCGCAACTTTTCGTCGAGCATTCCGCAGGAAAGCCACGATGAGTTTGGGCTAGTGGCGCTGGCCTTTAATCGCATGCTGGGCCAGCTGCGCGAGTACCGCACCTCGACCACGGCCGAGCTGATAACGGCGCGCAACCGGGCCGCCAGCATCGTGAATACGCTGGATGAAGGCTTGCTGGTGCTGGACGAAAGCCGCCAGATTATCCTGGCCAACCCCGTCATGTGCGAGCTGCTGGGCCTACCCCCCGACAAGCTGGTGGGCCGTCCGGCCTCTATTGTGCGGCTCGAAAACGACCTTTTCCAAACCATGCTCAAGCCCCTGGACGCGCCCAACCGCGAGGCCGCCGTGGCCGAAGCGCCGCTGCTGCACATTGCCCAGCGCGGCGAGGAAGCCTTCTACCGGCTGGCGGTGCAAGACCTGGTATCGTTCAACGAAGCCACCGAGAAAATCGAGTTTGTGGGCCAAATTCTGACCTTGCGCAACGTGTCGGATTTTAAGAAGCTCGACCAAGTGAAGTCGAACTTCCTGGCCACGGTCTCGCACGAGCTGAAAACGCCGCTTTCCAGCATCAATCTCAATACTAAGCTGCTGCAAGACGAGCGCCTGCCCGCCGAGGAGCGGCTCCTCATTACCAGCAATATTCGGCAGGAAACGCAGCGCTTGCAGCGCATGGTAGGCGAGCTGCTCGACGTGTCGCGCCTCGACCTAGGCACGGGCATTCAGCTCGACATACGGCCTACTGACCTGGCCGATGTGCTGGGCTACGCTACGGCCACCGTGCAGCCGCAGATAGCCGATAAGCAGCTGGTGCTCGACTTGCAGCTGGCGCCAGGCCTGCCCGCCGTGCGCGCCGACGTGGAGAAAGCCACCTGGGTACTTATTAACCTGATGGCCAACGGTATTCGCTACTCGCCCGAGGGCGAAAAGCTGACCGTGCGCGCCGCCCTGGCCGGCAATTTTGTGCAAGTGAGCGTGCAAGACCGTGGCCCGGGCATTGCGGCCGAAAACCACGAGCGCATTTTCCAGCGCTTCGCCCAGATTCCGGACAAAACCGGCTACCGCGGCGGTTCGGGCCTGGGCCTGAGCATTGCCCGCGAATTTATTACCACGCAGGGGGGCAGGCTGTGGGTGGAGAGCGAACTGGGCAGCGGCAGCACCTTCATCTTCACGCTGCCGCTGGCGTAGGCTCAGCTTCTCCCCCTGGAGGGGGGTAGGGCACTGGCTAATTCGCGGCGAGGGCTATCTAGTAAGTGGGTGGCTACGTACTACGCGCTTGAGGCGCTAGTTTGGGCGCTACCTGCTTGGTCGAGCAAGTGCTTTAGCGAGGTGCTCCGTGGGGCGGCTCGCTAAAGCAGTTTTAGGCGGAGCCCGAGTTCTATGGAAGTATACTCAACGTTTTCGCTGCTGCTCGTGGTGGCGGCCCTGTTTGCCTATGCCAACTACCGCTTCCTGCACTTGCCGGCCACCATCGGGCTCATGGTCATTTCGCTGGTGTGCTCGCTGGGCATGGTGGGCCTGGGGCGACTAGGCGTGCCGGCCGTGGTAGAGCTAGTGGAGCTGGTGCGCACCATCGAATTTCATACCGTGCTGATGCAGTATATGCTTAGCTTTTTGCTGTTTGCCGGGGCCGTGCACCTCGACACGCGCAGCCTGGGCGAGCAGCGGCTGCCGGTGCTACTGCTCGCCACGCTGGGCACGGTCATCTCTACTTTTATGGTGGGGGGTAGCCTGTACTTGGTGCTGCCGCTGCTTGGCCTGCCCCTCGATTTGGTGTACTGCCTGCTGTTTGGCAGCCTCATCTCGCCCACCGACCCCGTGGCGGTACTCGGTATTCTGACCAAGGTGGGCTTGCCTAAAGCGCTGGAAACCAACATTGCGGGCGAATCACTCTTTAATGACGGGGTAGGCGTGGTACTGTTTGCCACGGTGCTGTCGGTGGCCCGCCTGGGCGCCGGTGCCGTAGTGCCGAGCCAGGTGCTGCTGCTGCTGCTGCGCGAGGGGGTAGGCGGCCTGGCCCTAGGCGCGGCGCTGGGCTACGTGGTGTACCGCATGCTGCGCAACGTCAACAACTACCAGCTAGAGGTGCTGCTGACGCTGGCCCTTGTCATGGGCGGCTCGGTGCTGGCTACGCGGCTGCACACGTCGGGGCCGCTGGCCATGGTAGTGGCGGGCATTATCGTGGGCAGCCACGGCCGCCGCGTGATGTCGGCCGAAACCGAAGACTACGTCGATAAATTCTGGGAGCTGATTGATGGCGTGCTCAACGCGCTGCTCTTCGTGCTCATGGGCCTCGAAGTTCTGGTGCTGCGCATCAGTGGGCTCTACGTAGGCGCGGGCCTGGTGGCAGTGTTGCTGGTGCTGCTGGCACGGCTCGTGTCGGTCAGCATCCCGCTGAGCATGCTGCGAGCACGGCGCGAGTTTTCCGATTTCAACCTGGCCGTGCTTACCTGGGGCCTGCGTGGCGGCATCTCGGTAGCGCTGGCTTTATCCCTACCCCCCGCCATGCCCCGCGACCTGCTGGTGGCCATCACCTACGTAGTCGTCGTGTTTTCTATCTTAGGGCAGGGCCTCACCATCGGGCCCTTAGCGGCTCGCCTCCAGCGCGGCCTTCGGCAACCTTTATAGCTACGGCGCCGCTGTGGGTGCGGCCATAAGGGCGGCTACAACGCTCAGCTATAACCGGCCGGGTAGCCGCTACTACCATCGCTGTTTTACAGACCCAATTCTCTGACCTATATTCCCTTATCAACCAAGTACTTGTGCGTGCACTGGTTTGCTCATTGCGTACTGCTCACCGACCGCGCTGCCGAAACTGGATGCGGGAGCGAGGCAGTAGAATGGGGACGCAAATAAAAGTACAATAGCAGCCCAAGGACGGTGACCACGAAAGCCAGCAGTAGCAAAGCCGTGCGAATAACGCCGATGGGAAGCCCGGGTTTTTCAGCGGATGCCGCGTAGTTGACCTGGGAACGGAGGTGGCGATGGGTGGGATGGGAGGCTTTCATCACTAACAGTCAAGTTCACATACTTATAGACCGCTGATTTTCAACAACAGTTCATCACATCGCGCTACTATTCAGACGCGTAGTAGGTGTCCTGACAGTTTACAAAAAGGCGCACCCACTGCAAAGTGTAGCAGTTAGTAACCACTCACTCATTAACAAACGTGAAGACCCACTGTATGGTTTGGCTTTTTCCCAGTATTGGACGTAAAAATTAGCACTTTCCTGTTAACGTAGCTTTTCAGTTGGCCTAGAGATGGTTATAGAGCGGTTTTCCAGCTTACCGTAAGTGAAATAAGTAGTGCGTTTACGGCTGCGCCCAGCAGGCTGAATGGGTATTTCAGAGCGCTGGTTATCCGTGCTGAACTGGTGCTTGCTCATCTCCTGGTGATATTCCCCAGAGGCGCCCAGTAAGCTGGTTATCAGTAGGTCAGGGTAATTGTGGCTATGGTTAGGCGAGCGACATTTGCTATAGCGTGGTATACTTGTAGCTGAATGCTTTACGCGTTTTCAGCCGGCGCCGCGCAAACCGGCCATCGAGCTAAGCTGTCATCACTTACCCAGGGCCCTTCTTTATGAATCACTCCTTTGATGCGTTGATTATTGGAGCAGGTCAGGCGGGCCCGGCGCTGGCCGGCCGGCTCACGGCCGCAGGCTGGCGGGTGGCGCTGGTCGAGCGCAAGAACTTTGGGGGCACCTGCGTAAACTCGGGCTGCACGCCTACTAAGGCTATGATTGCCAGCGCGAAAGCCGCCCACACCGTGCGCCAGGCCGCCAGCTACGGCCTACCCCCCACTGGCGAGCTGAGGGTAGACCTAGCCCAGGTGCAGGCCCGCAAGGATGCCATTGTGGCGGCGTCGCGCACTGGCCTGGAGAAGTGGCTAACGACTATGCCCGGTTGCACCGTTTTTGACGGCACCGCGCGTTTTTTGTCGGCCACGACTATGCAAGTGGGCGACGACGTGCTGGCAGCTCCGCATATTTTCCTGAACGTGGGCGCCCGCCCGGCGCGCCCGGCTTTGCCCGGCGTCGAGCAGGTGCCCTACCTCACCAGCAGCACGATTTTGGCCCTGCAAGAGCTGCCCACGCACCTGCTTATTGTGGGGGCGGGGGCGGTGGGCCTCGAATTTGCGCAACTATTTCGGCGGCTGGGCTCGCAGGTTACGCTCGTGGAGCGCAATCCGCGCCTGCTGCCGCACGACGATGAGGACGTAGCGGCCGCAGTGGCCGAAATCCTTAAGAACGAAGGCATTACGTTGCGGCTTGGGGCCGAGTGCATCAGCCTGGGGCAGGAAGACGGCCAGCCGGTGGTGCACGTCAGCTGCGAAGACGACCCGGCCCCGAGCCGCGGCTCGCACCTGCTGCTGGCCATGGGCCGCCAGCCCAATACCGACGATTTAGGCCTGGATAAAGCAGGCTTGCCGGCCGATGCTCACGGCTACCTGGCCGTCGATGAAGAACTGCAGACTGCCGTGCCGGGCATTTGGGCGCTGGGCGAGTGCAATGGCCGAGGAGCTTTCACCCACACCGCTTACAACGACTTCGAGATTGTGGCCGCCAACCTGCTCGACCACGGCCAGCGCCGCGTCAGCGACCGGCTGCCCGCCTCGGCCATTTACCTCGACCCGCCCTTTGCCAAAGTTGGCCTCACCGAGGCTGAAGTTCGGGCCGCTGGCACGCCCGCTTTGGTTGGCAAGCGGCCCATGACCAAAGTAGGCCGCGCCGTGGAAAAGGGCGAAACGCTGGGCTTCATGAAAGTGCTCGTACACGCCGAAACCGACCAGATACTGGGCGCCAGCATCGTGGGCGTGGGTGGCGATGAGGCCATTCACTGCATTATTACGGCCATGTATGCGCAGCAAACAGCAGCCTTCATGCGCCGCAACATGTTTATTCACCCCACCGTCGCGGAGCTGATTCCGACCGTATTTGGCGAGCTAAAGCCTCTATCAGCAACGTGAGCAAGGCGTTGGCTAACACCGCCCTACCCCCACCGGAGCGCTAAGGGTGGTTAGTACTCCATAAACGCCTCATCGGGGTAGCACCAGGCCCAGCGCTCGCCGGGCTGGGCGGAGGTGATAACAGGGTGCTGCGTGGCCCGAAAGTGCCGGGTAGCGTGCTTGTTTTTAGAGTCGTCGCAGCACCCCACGTGGCCGCACTCCTGGCACACGCGCAGGTGCACCCAGGTATCGCCTATGGCCACGCACTCGGGGCATACGTGCTGGGTATCGTGCTTTAGGTGGCGCACGTCGAGCGCCAAGAGGTGGTGGCAGGGAGTATCCATCTTACTTAAAAATGGGTTCGAGGGCAAGTGATTAAAGGCCGGCGTGCCTGGGCCACCGCAAAGTAAGGCGCCACATGCCTTAAGTC
>CALMOO010000080.1 GCA_937871705.1 uncultured Hymenobacter sp. | reverse complement strand
ATCACCCGCACCTGGCAAACGGCCCACAAGATGCGCCAGCAGCGCGGCCCCCTACCCCAGGATGCCGATGCGAAGCGCCCGAACGACAATTTCCGCGCCCGTCGCTACGTGGCCAAGTACACCATCAACCCCGCCCGTGCCCACGGCATGGCTGACGAAATCGGTTCGGTCGAAATCGGCAAGCTAGCCGACTTGGTGCTCTGGAAACCTGCCCTGTTCGGCTCGCGCCCCGAGATGATTATCAAAGGCGGCGTCATCGTGCAGGCCCAAATGGGCGACCCCAATGCTTCTATTCCGACGCCGCAGCCGTCGTTTTCACGGCCCATGTTTGGGGCCTTTGGAGGGGGGGTAGGATATTGCTCGGTAGCCTTTGTGTCGGGTGCTTCGGTGGAAAAGGTTTCTTCCGAGTATGGCCTGAGCAAACGCGTGCTGGCCGTGAAGGGCTGTCGCACGGTGGCCAAGAAGGACATGGCGCTGAACGACTATTTGCCCAACATCTCGGTAGACCCGGAGACGTATCGCGTGATGGTCGATGGCGTGCACCTGACGTGTGAGCCGGCGCAGACGCTGCCGTTGGCGCAGCTGTATAACTTGTTCTAACGGGTATCCTCACCCCCCTACCCCCTCTCCTTGGGGAGAGGGGAAGCCAATCGCGAGTGGACATGTGATAGTTGTTGAAAAGTCGTCAGGCTCCCCCCCTCCCCAAGGAGAGGGGGTAGGGGGGTGAGGTAAGGCGTCAGGTCAGTTACCCCATCAGCAGCTTCAAATGCCACTCAATGTCCGCTAGCACTTCGAGCAACCGATGCAACTCCGCCTCATTGCTATAGCGCACTACCAAAAACCCACGCTCTTGCAACGCATGCGTGCGCCCACCGTCATATTCAGTTTGCTCCGGCAGGTGGTGAATCTCGCCATCAACTTCTACTATCAGCCAAGCAGGCAGACACACAAAATCGACGATGTAGTCTTCAATGGCATGTTGCCGCCGAAAGCGTGGGCCTAGCTGGTTGGTGCGTAGCGCTTGCCAGAGCATTGCCTCAGCCGGCGTAGGCTGTTTGCGGTTGTCGCGGGCAAAGCCCTTCAGGTCCTTCCACCGTTGCCGGTCGGTAGTGAAGGTGTGGATGGAGCTGTCGCTAGGGCCAAGGTTTGCCATGTAGGCAAGTTACACGTTTTCAACGTGCCCTGACAGATGTCCTTACCATCCCAATAGCAGCTCTACTTTCGCCCAATGCCGCACCTCGCTCGTCTGCTCCACCTCGCCGATTCGGCCCTGCCTACTGGCTCGTTTGCTTATTCCTACGGGCTGGAGAGTAGTATCACGTTTGGCTTGGTGCGGACCGAGACGGAATTTCGGGCTTACCTCTACTCGTTTTTGCAGCAGGTGATGGGGTTTGAGATACCCTTTATCAACTCGGCGGTGGGTGCGGATACGAGCGAGCTGCCTACCCTGCTCACCGAGTACGACGCGCAATTGCTGACGCCGGTGCTGCACCGGGCCAGCCTCACGCAGGGCAAAAACTGGCTGAAGCTGCTGGCGACCTTTTATCCCGAAGTGGGCGTGGCCGAATTGGGCCGCGAACTGGCGCAGCAGCAATTGCCCGCCCATTTTGTGCCGCTGTTTGGCTTGAGCTTGGGGAAAGCTGGCTTCGCGCTGCCTGATATTCAGGCTACTTACTTGCATTTGGCTTTGCGCGACCAGCTGAGTGCGGCTATTCGGCTGGGCTTTATTGGGCCGATGGCGGGGCACTTGCTACAGCATGATTTTTACGCTATTTTTGAGAGTTTGCTGGATTCAACCGATATTCGGCTTTATACCGAAGCTACCCGCTGTACCTTGCTTCTCGACGTGGCGCAGATGTTTCACGACGATATTTACTCGCGACTCTTTCAGAATTAACTACTTATGGCTTTCGTTGAGAAACTGGCGCTGCTGCTTCACGGCCACAGCCACGAGGCCTACGAGTCGCCGGGCAGCTTTACCGAGCGCGAAACTCGTCGCCTACCCCCCTACCGCAACTTCCGCAAGCGGGCGTTTACGGTGGGCATCGGCGGGCCAGTTGGCACCGGCAAAACGGCGCTGCTCAAGGCGCTGCACGCCTGGGCGTGGTCACAAACGACATCTTCACCCGCGAGGATGCTGAGTTTTTGATTCGCAGTAGCGCCTTGACTGAGGACCGCATTGTGGGTGTGGAAACGGGTGGCTGTCCGCACGCTGCCATTCGGGAAGACATTTCGCTGAATATGGATGCGTTGGAAGGGTTGATGCAGAAGTTTGACAACCAAATAGATTACCTGTTTGTGGAAAGCGGCGGTGACAACCTAGCCGCCCACTTTAGCCGCGAGTTGGTAGATTATTCGATTTACGTGATTGATGTATCGGGCGGCGATAAAATTCCGCGCAAGGGTGGGCCGGGCATTACGCAAGCCGACTTGCTAGTTATCAATAAGATTGACTTGGCGCCGATGGTCCACGCCGACCTAGATGTCATGGCCCACGACTCGCGCAGAATGCGCGGCGACGGACCTTTTGTGTTTGCCCGCGCGTTAGACGGCCACAATCTGGATGTGATTATTGACCATATACATATGGCTAAGACCCAGGCACTAGCCGCCGTACGCGAAGACCGACGATAAGGCAGCGGCTCGCCCTACCCCCCACTGCTAGCCTCACGCCTACCCCCTCTCGCCCAGCGAGGAACCTACTGC
>CALMOO010000079.1 GCA_937871705.1 uncultured Hymenobacter sp. | reverse complement strand
ATGCAGAAGGTTTTGTGCAGGTTCAGGTGGCACACGTCGGCACCGATGCTGGCGGGCGAAGTCAGGCCCACCTGGGCGTTCATGTTGGCGCCGTCCATGTACACGCGGCCGCCAGCCTGGTGAATGAGGTCGCAGATTTCGATAATCGTTTCCTCGTACACGCCGTGCGTGCTGGGGTAGGTCACCATGAGGCAGCTCAGGCGGTCGGCGTGCTGCGCAATTTTGGCGCGCAGGTCGTCCATGTCCACGTTGCCTTCGTCGGTACTTTTAACCACCACTACTTGCATGCCAGCCATCACAGCCGACGCGGGGTTGGTACCGTGCGCCGATGCCGGAATGAGCGCCACCGTGCGGTGTGTATCGCCCCTACCCTCGTGGTAGCCGCGGATGGCTAGCAGGCCCGCGTATTCGCCCTGCGCGCCCGAGTTGGGCTGCAAGCTAACGGCCGCAAAGCCGGTCACCTCACACAGCCAGGCTTGCAAGTCGCGGATAATGTGCTGGTAGCCCACCGTTTGGTCGGCTGGGGCGAAGGGGTGCAGCTGGCCGATTTCGGGCCAGGTTACCGGAATCATTTCGGCCGTGGCGTTGAGCTTCATGGTGCACGAGCCCAGGGGAATCATGCTATGCGCGAGGCTCAAGTCCTTGTTTTCGAGCTGCTTCATGTAGCGCAGCAGCTCGTGCTCGGCGTGGTGCGAGTTGAAGACGGGGTGCGTCAGGTACTCGCTGGTGCGCACGAGGCTTTCGGGCCAGGTTAGCGTCAGCTCGGCTTCGGCGGTGGGGGCCGCCGTAGTGGCTACTTCCTTACCCAGCACTTTGGCGAAGATGTCCACGATGTCGCGCACGTCGTCAATCTCCACGTTCTGGTGCAGCGAAATGCCTACCAGCGTCTCCTCGTAGTAGCGGAAGTTAATGCCAGCGCTTTCAGCTTCGGCCTTCAAAGCCTGCTGCATCTCGTGGCTTTCGAGGCGCAGGCTCAGCGTATCGAAGTAGTTGCTATTGAGCTGCTCTACGCCCAAAGCCTTCAACTCCGCTTCCAGAATCTGGGCGAAAAGATGCGTATTTACAGCAAACTGGCGGATGCCTTTCGGGCCATGGTACACGGCAAACATGCCGGCCAGCACGCTTAACAGCACTTGCGCAGTGCAGATGTTCGAAGTCGCTTTTTCGCGGCGAATGTGCTGCTCGCGGGTTTGCAGCGCCATGCGGTAGGCCTTGTTGCCGGCCGCATCCACGCTCTGGCCAATAATACGGCCCGGAATGACGCGCTTGAACTGGTCTTTGCACGAGAAGAAGCCCGCGTGCGGACCACCAAAACCCATTGGCACCCCAAAGCGCTGCGACGAGCCCACGCACACATCAGCGCCTAGCTCGCCGGGCGACGTGAGCAGCGTGAGCGCCAGCAGGTCGGCGGCCATTACTACAAACAGGTTGTTAGCCTGTGCATTGGCGATAAATTCTTTGTAGTCGAACACCGTGCCGTTGGCGCCGGGGTACTGCACGATGACGCCGAAGAAGGCTTCGTCGCTCAGGTCAGCAGTGCGGTGGTCGCCGACAACCAATTCAATGCCCAGCGGCGTGGCGCGGGTGCGCAGCACGTCGATGGTCTGGGGCAACACCTGCTCTGACACGAAGAACTTGGTGGCGTTTTTCTTCTTGGTTTGCGAGTGCAGCATGTGCAGCGCCTCGGCGGCGGCGGTGGCCTCGTCGAGCAAGCTGGCGTTGGCGATGGGCAAGCCGGTTAGGTCAACTATTACCGTCTGGTAATTAATGAGCGCCTCCAGGCGGCCTTGCGCAATCTCGGCTTGGTAGGGCGTGTAGGCGGTGTACCAACCGGGGTTTTCCAGGATGTTGCGCTGAATAACCGGGGGTAGGGTGGTATCATGATAACCCAGGCCGATGTAGCTCTTATACACCTTGTTCTGCCCCGCAATCTGCTTGAAACGCTTCAAAAACTGACGCTCGGTGAGGGCGGGGGGTAGTGCCAGCGCCTGGGGCAGGCGGATGGCCGCCGGCACGGTTTCGGCAATCAGCTGGGCCAGGTCGGCGGCGCCGACGGCCTGCAGCATAGCCTGCTGGTCGGCGTGGTCGGGCGCGTTGTGGCGGGTCTCAAACACATCAGCGGGTTTGAATCTGAACGACATAAATAAGGGTTGGGATGGGGGTAGCAAAAAGCAACTTTTTCCTTAACAAAGGTACAGGCTGAAAGGTCCGGGGGTAGCAGTTAAAAAGTGCAGCTTAGCTTGGTTTGTTACAATTCTGTCTGTCATGCTGACGACAGGAAGCATCTCGCCTGCAGCAGCAAACCCAATCGGGTGAGATTAGTAAAGCACGCAAGATGCTTCCTGCCGTCAGCATGATAGCTGCCTTGTTTTCCTCCTTTCCCCGCATGAACCCTACCCCCCTTTCCGGCCTTTATCGGCCCTCGCTTGCCCTGCTCACCGACCTCTACCAGCTCACCATGGCCTACGGCTACTGGAAGAATAACCTGCACGAGCGCGAGGCGGTGTTCCACTTGTACTTCCGCAAAGCGCCGTTTGAGGGTGGCTACGCCGTGGCGGCGGGACTAGCGTTAGCCGTTGACTATCTGCAAAATCTGCGCTTTTCGGAAGACGATATCACCTATCTGGCTAGCCTCACGGGCAGCAAGGGGGGTAGGCTTTTCCCCGACGACTTTCTGGCTTACCTGCGGAAGTTGGTATTCACCTGCGACGTCGATGCCGTGGCCGAAGGCACCGTCGTATTTGGCAATGAGCCACTGGTACGCGTGCAAGGCCCGCTGCTACAAGCCCAGCTGGTCGAAACGGCCCTCCTCACAATTATCAATTTTCAAACCCTCATTGCGACCAAAGCCGCCCGCGTGCGCGATGCGGCCGGCCCTGAGGCTACAGTGCTAGAGTTCGGCCTGCGCCGCGCCCAAGGCCCCGATGGTGGCCTCGAAGCCGCCCGCGCTGCCTACCTCGGTGGGGCCGACGCCACCAGCAACGTGCTCGCCGGCCGGCTCTACGGCATCCCCGTGCGCGGCACACACGCCCACAGCTGGGTGCAGGCCTTTAGCAATGAAACCCAGGCCTTTGCCAAGTACGCCGAGGCTTTCCCCGACGATACTACCTTCCTGGTCGATACCTACGACACCCTCAATGGCGTGCGCCACGCCATCGAAGTAGCCCTGCAAATGCGCGCCCAGGGCCACGAGCTAGGCGGCATCCGCCTCGACTCGGGCGACCTGGCCTACCTCTCCAAAGAAGCCCGCCGCTTGCTCGACGAAGCCGGCCTGCCCAACGTGCGCATCGTGGCCAGCAACGACCTGGAAGAAAACCTCATCACCAGCCTCCGGCAGCAGGGTGCGCGCATCGACGTCTGGGCCGTGGGCACCCAACTCGTGACCGCCTACAACCAGCCCGCCCTCGGGGGTGTCTACAAACTAGCCGCCCTGCGCACCCCCGATGGCCAAGGCTGGGACTTCACCCTCAAGCTCTCTGAGCAGCAAGCCAAAACCAGCATCCCCGGCATCTTGCAGGTGCGCCGCTACCTGGGCGACCAAGGCCAGCCGCGTGCCGACATGATTTACAACATCGCCGCAGCCGAGGCCCTACCCCCCTCCCCCATCCTCATCGACCCGGCCGATAGCACCCGCCGCCGGCCCACGCGCCCCAACGCGCCCTTCCGCGACTTGCTGACGCCCGTACTGCGCCAAGGCCGCCTAGTGCAGCCGCTCCCTACCCTGCAAGAAAGCCGTGCCCTCGCTCAACAAGAAGTCAACAGCCTAGATGCCAGCATTCGACGCTTCCTGAACCCGCACACTTACCCCGTAGGCTTGGAGCAGTCACTTCAGGAATTCCGCATGCAACTGATGCTGGAGAAGCGACCGGTGCGGCCGGCGTGAGTTATTCATTAGGCTGTCGAAGCCGCCACTGCTTTGCCTTTCGAAGTTCGGCAGCATAGCCTACTGCATTATTTTTATTCATTCCCTGCATTAATGCTTCGTAGTCAGGGTAGTGCCCAATGCCTTCAACGTCAGATAGAAAGTGAAATAGCTCATACCGTTCTGCAATAGGAAGCTTTTTTACTTCGCTAATAAATACTTGGGGGTGAGCTAATGCGAGGTTCATCGTGACCTCGTGTAGGATGCTAATAGCATCACTTCCCATTGGGTGAGTTTTGCCTATAGTAAGACAATATTGTATCACCGGAGCAGGATAGGCAACCCCTATTTTCTCAAGTGCGGAAATGTATGTCCAGCTTGTGCTGTATAGTTGAGAGAAATCACTTGGATAGAATACGGCTATAAATCCTGCCTTCGTCTTAGGGAATGCAGCGAGGAAATTCTTTTGCTGCGTTACTAGCGTCGGATGCTTTTTTCAAGCTGTATAAGCTACTTGTACTCGCTTTGAGGCTGACAACAGTGGCGTTTTGCTGAAGGCATTACTACAAGCGATTAAGCAAATTATAAGCACAGCAATAGTAGCCTGCTTCATATTTGAGAAAGTCGAATTATAAGATACTTTTTCACAGAAGCAAGACGCCTTAAATTACTACTCATACTTCAACTCCCCCGCCGCGACGCGTAGCGTCACGCCAGACTCGGCGGTGAGGTAGCCGGCTACTTGGGCCTGGTAGCCGCTTTGGGCTAGCTGCTGCACCATAGCTTCGGCCGACTCGGGGGTAGTGACGAGCAGCATGCCGTTGCCCATGTTCCAGTAGAGATAGGCAGTTTCGGGGCTGATGCCGCCGACTTCGCAGAGGCGCTGCATGGCGGGCAGGGGCGCGAAGAGGTTGTCGAGCACCGCGCCGAGGCCGTTTTTGAGCACGCGCTTGAAGTTGTCGGCCACGCCGCCACCTGTGATGTGGGCCGCGCCGCGCAGGGGCAGGCCGCCGTCGAGTAAGGCTGTGAGAGCCGGTGCGTAGATGAGCGAAGGCGCGAGCAGGGCCTCACCCCAGGTAGCGTACTGGTCGGCGTCGGTGCCATCGTAATTTTGGCTGTGCCAGTTGTCGCCGAAGAGACGCTGCAACGTCTTGCGGGCCAGGGAGTAGCCATTGGAGCGGAACGAGGGCGAACGCAGGGCTACTACCGCATCGCCGGGCTGGGCCGCGGCGCCGCTCAGCGGCTGCTCCAGGCTGGGGTGCAGCACGCCAATGGCCGTGGAGCACCAGTTGAAGTTCATGCGAGCACCGGGGAAACCGCCGATGCGGTTACCTAGCTCGGCAATTTCGCCGCCCGTGATGGCAATTTTCGAGAACATGCAGGCGTCATGCAGGCCACGCATCATCTCATCGACCACGTCGTAGTCGAGGGTGTTCACGTCGATGATGTTCGACAAATTGGTAGGCACGAAGCCGGCTGCGATGAGGTCGTCGGCGGTCATGGCTACTAGGTCGTAGCCGAGGGTATCGTACTTATCGAGGCGCTCGCCCAACTCGATTTTAGTACCGATACCATCGGAACTGATGCCTAGGCGCTCTTGACCAAAGCGAATTTCATTGGAGAAGCCGCCGTCGAGGCCGCGGGCGGGTTCGCCGGGAAGGCCCGCACGGGTGGCGAAGGTTTTCTTCGACCAGTTGTAGGCATTTTTCGAGGCAGCGTTGCCAAGGTCGATGGAATAACCGGCGTCAGGCGTTTGGGCGTTGTTCATGCGTTCAGCCCCACCC
>CALMOO010000078.1 GCA_937871705.1 uncultured Hymenobacter sp. | reverse complement strand
TACCAGAGCATGGCCCGCGCCGCCGCCTGGCTGCAGGCCCAGGGCTACGACCCGGCCGGCCGTGAGGTAATCAAAAACCTCATTCGCGTCACGCACCGCAACGAGCAGCCCCAGACTGAGTTAGAAAAAATCATGGTCGACGCCGACATGAGCAACCTGGCGGCCGACGACTACCGCTCGCGCGCCGAGCTCATCCGCACCGAGTGGGAGCTGGCCCTCGACAAGTCGTACTCGAACACCGACTGGGCCGAGCTGCAGCTCAACTTTATGCTGGCCCACAAGTACCAGTCGGAAGTAGGCAAGGAGCGCTACAAGAAAGCCTTGAAGGCCAACATCGAAGACCAGCGCGACCACCTCAAGAAGGCCGAAAAAAAGGAGAAGAAGAAGCACAAAGAGAAAACCGACACCTTCGCCGAGCCTAAGCGGGGCATCGAAACCATGTTCCGCACCATGTACTCCAACCACATGAAGCTCTCGGACATGGCCGATAAAAAAGCCAGCATGATGATTCAGCTCAATGCCGTTATCATGTCGGTTATCATCACCTATTTCGGGGCCAAGTCGTCGGCGATGGCCGTCACGGGTGGCACCAGCTTCATTCGCAACCCCATTCTAGCCGTGCCGATGGGTATTTTGCTGCTCACGGCGCTGTGCTCGGTCACGTCGGCTATTCTCTCGGCCCAGCCCGACGTCACGAGCTTCAAGTGGCTCAAGCGCAACCCCGAAATTGCCACCAACCGCCGCGTCAACTTGTTGTTCTTCGGGCAGTTCACCAAGCTCAGCCTCCAGCACTTCCAGGAAGGCATGCGCGAGCTGATGCGCCAAAAAGATGCCCTCTACACCAACATGGTCACCGACGTGTACTACCTCGGCGAGGTGCTCGACCGCAAGTACAAGCTGCTGCGCGTGAGCTATTCCATCTTTATGGTGGGCCTGATTCTCACCGCCTTGTCGTTTGCGATTGTGTTGGCCTATAAGATGTAGGGTAGGGGTAAGCCAAAAGCACCCGTATTTTTGCTCCTCTGGCCCTGTAGTTCAAGGGATAGAATAGGGGTTTCCTAAACTTCTGATACAGGTTCGAATCCTGTCAGGGCCACCACGTTGATTTGCTGCAGCTCTCCCCGCTCACCTATACAGGGCGGGGATTTGCTTTTATAGGCACGCTTTGCCCTAGCAAGCGGTTACTTCTACGGGGACCAGTTAACGCGGTAGTAACCGAATTGGTACCCGGCTTCATCCAATTTTCATATCGTCGGTTACCACTGTGCCGATTCGTAGGGCCACGCGTTGGGAGGGATACTCTTACATCCCTGCCTTATTTTCGAACAAGATGAAACCTCGCCTCTGGCGCCGGGCTAATCGCGTAAACAGCCTGGGCCTCGCGCCGCTGTATTTGCGCATCACCCTCAATAAAGAACGCGCCGAAGTGGAAACCTCCCACTGGGTCAGCGAGAAAGAATGGGATGCCCACGGCCAGGCGGTGCGGGGCAACTCGGAGCGGGCGGGCCACATCAACAAGCAGCTCGCGGCCAGCAAGCGCGAAGCCTGGGAGCACCACGACGCCCTGACGGCACAAGCCAAGCTCGATAGCTCCATTCGGGTGACCGCCACCGCCATCAAGCGGCTGCTCACCCAGGGCCAGGCGCCCGAGGCCCTGACGCTACTGGCTTTGTCCACGCAGTGGCTGGAGCACTGCACGAGCCCGGCCCACGGCCGCACCCGCAGCACCATCCGCACTTTTGGCACGCGCCACAATGAGCTCGCCCGCTGGCTGGCCTCGCCCGGCATGCGCAAGACCACGCTGCTGGCCTGCGAGACGCGCCCTCGCCACGCGGCCGACTACGAAACCTACCTGCTTACCCGCGGCAACGACCCCACGACGGTGCGGCGCTACATCGCTTGGGTGCGCCAAAGCATGTCCTACGGGGTGCTGCGCGATTACTTGCCCCATAACCCACTGACCGACTACAAGGCCGCGCCCGGTGCGCCGAAACCGCCGCCCGTCGCCGTGCCCGACCAAGAGCTATGCGTACTCTGGCAGGCCCAGTTTACCACTACGGCGCTGGCGCAGGCCATTGACGCGTGGTTGTTTTGCTGCGAAACCGGGCTGAGTTGGGCCGATTACCGGCAGTTCGACGCCGCCAAGCACTTGCACGAGGAAGGCGGCATCTACTGGATTCGGATGGTGCGCCAGAAGATGCGGCGCCGCAAGCCCGAGGGATTTTCAACGCCCCTGACGGCGCAGGCCGCTACGCTACTAGCCCGCTACCGCCACAAGCTCCCCCAGGTGGGCAACTGCAGCGGCAACAAGGCCTTTAAGTTGGTGGCGCGGCAGCTCGGCCTGATGG
>CALMOO010000077.1 GCA_937871705.1 uncultured Hymenobacter sp. | reverse complement strand
GTCATGGTGACAAACAGCGTGCCTTACGCGCGGAAGCTCGACGCCGGCGGCTACAACCCTCTGCTAGGCCAGAGCTACGGCGAAATCGCGGCCCACTCGCGCTCGCAGCACCGCAGCCAGGGTTTCGGCGCATCGGCCCAGCGCGGCGAGGCCATCGAGTACTTTCAGTTCGTGAAAGGCACGCCCGCCAAGACCGATTTATTCGAAGGCATCGACCAAACCTGGAACCGCGTGCCAGGCGGCGCGGGGGTATGGAAACTGGTGGACGAGGTGATTAAGAAATATGACGCAGCAAATCCTAGCGCTAGTGTGGCGGGGTTACTGAGAGTTCGGGAAGCGTTAGATACAACACTTAAGATTGCTGCTAATGCCTATCAAAGTGCTGAAATACAAACTTTAGTCACCTTAAACGAGGCTCAGGCATCATTAAGTGAAAAACACTTTTGGCTATTGACAAAACGAACTCAAGTAAACGAACTGCTTAAAGCTTGTTTAGGACTGCATTTTGAAGCAGTCGCAAGTGAGGCAGCAGTTGCGGTTGGGCAAACGATTTCTATCAATTCGGAAGCACTTAATTCATCCGGTGTGTCCGTACAATGGACATATCATTTGGATAAATCAGATGTTGGTAGGAGTGTAGTTGTATTGCCAGTTGGTAAAATGAAGACTGATTTGGTAAAACTTGAAACTTCGCCAACTATTAGTCTTTCTCAGCCTTATTGGTTAACAGCACCGAGTTCAATCGGTATGTATCAAATCAGTCCCCAAGGCGTGAATACTATGGACGGGTTTGGCTCTAAGGTTCATAATTGGATTCCCCAAAGCTTGATTGGGAAGCCAGATAACCCTAATAGTATCAGTGTTTGGAACCAGATTCAAGTAACTATTCCTGGCATGAGTAAGCCCCAGGAACTTGAATTTGAAGTCCCCGTCCAATACAAGCACACCGACCCCGTCCTCGGCGAACTCTACCAGCCGCTGGCCGTGGTGCCGCCGGTGATGGTGAATATCCCCGCCGCCCGCGCCTACGTCTTTGCCGACCAGCAGCCCAAGCAAGTGCCCGTGACGCTGCGGGCCGGGCAGGCGGGGGTAGGCGGGTCGCTGGCCTTGCAGGTGCCCAAGGGCTGGCAGGCCGAGCCGGCCACGGTTGCCTTCAACCTAAAAAACAAGGACGACGAGCAGACCGTCAACTTCACCCTGCGCCCGGTGGCCGGCGCAGCCGAGGGCAAAACCGAGCTGCGCGCCGTGGCTACCGTGGGCGGGCAGACGTACAGCCGGGGTATCCAGACGATTGCCTACCCCCATATTCCGACCCAAACGCTCTTCCCGGAAGCCACGGCCCCGCTGGTACGCCTCAATGTGGCGCGCGGCCACACCAAAAACATCGGCTACCTGATGGGCGCCGGCGACGAGGTGCCCGAGGCCCTGCGGCAGCTCGGCTACGCTGTGACGCTGCTCGACCCCGCCACCGACCTCACCGCCGAGCGTCTCGCCAAGTACGATGCCGTGGTGCTGGGCGTGCGCGCCTACAACGTGCTCGACCGGCTGAAAACCCAGCAGCCCGCCCTGCTCAAATACGTCGAAAACGGCGGCACCATGCTGGTGCAGTACGTGGTGAACCGCGGCACCGTGCTACCCGAAATCGGCCCCTACCCCCTCACCCTGTCCGCTGACCGCGTGACGGTGGAGAGCACGCCCGTCACCTTCCTCACCCTGGGCGGGGTCGTGATGG
>CALMOO010000076.1 GCA_937871705.1 uncultured Hymenobacter sp. | reverse complement strand
GCTGGTAGCGCAAGGTCGCTTCCGCGAAGACTTATTCTACCGCCTCAACCTCATCGCGCTGCGCCTTCCCCCCTTGCGCGAGCGGGCCACCGATATTGCGCTGCTCGCTCGCCACTTCGTGGCCCAGCTGCAACGTACTTATCAGCGCCCCGGCCTGCGCCTGGGCACCGCCGCCGCCCACTGGCTGCAAGCCCAGCCGCTGCCCGGCAACATCCGCGAACTGAAAAACCTAGTGGAGCGCGCCGTGCTTACCACCCCCCACGACGAGCTGATGCCCAGCGACTTCCAAGGCCAACTCTCGCCTACCCCCCCGCGCCTGGCCGAACCCGCCGAGCTGCCCGCCCCCGGCACCATAACCCTGGAGGCGCTCGAAGAGCAGATGATTCGCCAAAGCGTGGCCCACTACCAGGGCAACCTCAGCCAGGTAGCTCGCGCGCTGGGCCTAAGCCGCGGCGCACTGTACCGAAGACTGGAGAAATTTGGGATTCCGTATAGCGAGTAAGTGCTGTCATTGCCGCGCTCCATCTCTGCTTGCTGCGCAGAATGTTGCGCCCGCAAGGACTGCCGGCTTCTCTTTTTTCTATGTCGCTTCGCCTCAAGCTTTTGCTTTTTCTGCTGCCGCTCTATGCCGTGCTGCTCACGTTGGCGGCGCAGGTGCGCACCACCAATGCGCTGCTTTTTATAGCCTGCGAAGTAGTGCTGCTGGGCAGCCTGGTGCTGGCCTGGCAGCTTTACCGGGGCTTTGTGCGGCCGGTGCAGCTTATTGAGGCGGGCACGGCGGCGCTGCAAGCGCAGGACTTCAGCCTGAAATTCACGCCCGTTGGTCAGCCCGAGCTCGACCAGCTCATCGGCGTCTACAACCACATGCTCGATGCCCTGCGCCAGGAGCGCGTGAGCCAGCACGAGCAAAGCGTGCTGCTCCAGCGGCTGGTGCAAGCCTCGCCGGCCGGCATTCTTATTCTGGATTTCGACCAGCACATTACCAGTGCCAATGCCGCCGCGGCCCGGGCGCTGGGCCAGCCGGCGGGGCTGCTGGTAGGGCAGGGGGTAGGCGCCCTACCCCCGCCGTGGGGCCCGGTGCTGGCAGCACTGCCCGCGGGCCCGCCCCAAACCGTGCGCCTGCCGGGCGGCCAAACCTACCGCGCCGCCGCGGCGCACTTTCTCGACCGGGGCTTTCAGCGGCGCTTTGTGGTGCTGGAAGAGCTGACGCATGAAATCAGGGCGCAGGAAAAGCAGGCGTACGAGCAGCTCATCCGGCTCATGTCGCACGAGGTTAATAACTCGATTGGAGCCGTGAGTTCGCTGCTCGATAGCTTTCGGCACTACGCCCCGCAGCTGGCCCCCGCCGACCAGGCCGACTACCGCCAGGGCCTGGCCGTGAGCATTGCCCGCAACACCCAGCTGGCCGAGTTCATTGGCAGCTACGCCCGGCTGGTGCGCCTGCCCCCGCCCACGCCGCACCCCACCGATGTGCACGCGCTGCTCCACGACCTGGCCCAGCTCCTGAAGCCGCAGCGACTTGCCCATGGCATTGCCTGGCACTGGCAGCTCGCCCACGAGGGCCCGCTGCTAGTGCAGGCCGACTCGCAGCAGCTAACCCAGGCCTTGCTCAATATCGCCAAAAATGCTATCGAAGCCATCGGCCCGGCCGGCGGCAATGTGTGGGTGCGCACCACCGCCCTACCCCCCTCGCTAGCCTTCGAGAACGACGGCCCGCCCATCACCCCGGAAATTAGCCAGCGGCTGTTCACGCCTTTTTTCAGCACCAAGCCTAGCGGCCAGGGCATCGGCCTGGTATTGGTGCGCGACATTCTGCTGGCGCACGGCTGCACCTTCAAGCTCGAAACCGAGGGTAGCGGGCGCACGGTGTAAGAGGTAAAGTGGGGAGCTTAGCTGTTCTTGCCGCGCTTCTTTCGCGAGAAAGCTAAGTTTACCATTTTACTTCCCCCAGGCAAATACCGTGGGTCG